>CAXBNA010000013.1:0-49664 GCA_963976915.1 uncultured Verrucomicrobiales bacterium | reverse complement strand
CGACGAACTCCGGCAGGGCCCACGCCAGACGCGGCTGCATCGTAACCTGCACGTCCAGCCATTCATCAGCACCGCCACCGCCTTGAGCAACGGTTTGCAGCGCGATGCCGGCGACGCTGTCCGTGAACGTGGCACCCACGGCCAGCGCGGCACTGGCGAGATCATTGACGGGTGCCGTGAGGTCCAGAATTTCGCTTTCTCGATTCTCATTGTAACCCCAGAGCACGTAGGCTCCGCCATCCATCGATGCATTGCTCGTCGCGCGGCGCAGGCCGACCCAGTAGTCCTGATCGCGATTCCGCACGATCTTCAAGGCCAACGAATTGCTGAAGCTGGCGCCCGAATGATCGAAGCGATAAACGCGATACGTCCCGCTCGTGCTGATCGTGGCCACGCTCGTATCCGGAACCCACTGCATCAGGCTCTTGTTCCAGTGGCTGAAGTGATTCTCGAAGGCATCGCCTTCGCCCATCATGTCAAAGATGTCACCGTATTCATCGGACATGCCTGTCGGGGAAACCGGGTCACCGTCCGAAACGAGCCAGTGGTTGGCATGATGCAGCCCGTAGTTGTGGCCGAGTTCATGCGTCACGACGCCAAAGGTATAGGCGCTGTTGATCCAGAAATTTCTGCCTTCAATCGTACCCAGCCCGCCGAAGCCGATCTTGGATCCCGTCAAGGCCGTCAGCCGAGAAAACACCACCCCGACGCGGTCGTAGTCATCGACAGCGAATCCGGCCGTGGCAGCGGCAGCTCGCGCGTCACTGTGCAGCAGCGTCGTGAAGCCGTTCGTGGCGTAGTGGCTCGCCGTCTGCGGCATCCGAAGCACGCCGGTGACGTCCGGCGAATCACCTGCCACCGTCGGCGCCATGACGAGCGTCGTTTTGCCAAAACTGCCTTCCTCGAAAAAATCACGCACGCCTTCGGCGTTGTTGAAGAGATTCACGCAGTAGTCCTCCGTGATCGCCGCATCGCTGTCGAAGAAGTTCGTCGGCGTGCCCACGAGATCGGAGAAATCGACTCGAATCACGAGGATTTTTTTGCTGCCGTGCGTCCAAGCCTGCGCGGGACGCCCCGTCACGCCACTGCTGCCGGGAAGGTTGTTTCCAGCATCGACATCATGCCCGGCATTCTCAACCTTGATGAGTTGCGTTTCCAGCCTGGCCGCGGTCACTGGCTCCGAGAACACCATGATGCTACCGTTCACTTCGAGCGCGGTGGGAGGTGCCGCCGCGTCTGCATTCAGTGGCACGTCCGGCCCCACCGCGATTCCGCCCTCCGCAATCACCGGCCTGCCATTCGCCAGCGCGATCCCGAACAGACTGGCTTGCGGAAGCGTATTCAGAACCGCCCGCCTCCCATACGGAAAAGCGAAAAACTCACGATCACCGATCAGCACTTTGTGAAACTCAGGTTCTGGCACGGTCTCGCCCGGCATTGGAAGAGCCGCGACACGCGCCAGCTCACCCTTTCCGGAAACACGCTCCTCCAGCAGCGCCACGATCTCAGCGGGCAACCTTCGACGCTGCATCTCTGGCACGGCAGCAGCCAAGGCCCGCTCGGGATCCGTGCGAATCCACTCCGCCATTTGCGCCCGCCGCTGCTGCGCCATCCGGATCCCTTCTGCCAACAGAGACGCGCGTGCCGTAGCGTCAGCCGCTTCATAGCGTGCGCACCAGTCGGCGAAAGACGCCATCACAGGCGTGGATTCCGTCTTCCAAAGGCTGCCGACCACACGCGCCGCAGTCTGAGACTCGACCGGCAGGCGAAGAGCCGCCTTTTCCTTCGGAAGCGACGCGGAAGGTTTGTCAGGGGGAGACACCTCCTCCCTCCCGAGCTGCCAGATCAATCCGACAATTAGAACAACAAGAAGGGCGAAGCGGGTGGACGTTTTCATGGTGAATGACGCGTCAAACAGACTCCCAGCATCATGACAGAACTCAAATTTTTGTCATTCATTGGATCAAAAATCCCTCGTAGCCTGCATCCACCGTACCTTCCAGGACGCACGATGGTCCACCCTTTTCAGATTTTTCGCCAAGATTTCAGACCGGTCGAGCGGGACGTTGTCTCATGATCAGCGTTCGACCCTCAGTCATGCGTATGGCCCTACCGGTCAACTATCTTCACCGCCTACGGTGTTGCTTAGGTATACCAATAGGAACTACTGTGGCATCACTCTGCATCCAATCCCATGAAAGGTCTTCTTCTCCCGCAAGCTCGGGCCATTTTTGGCGGCCTGATTGGGTTGGGGTTTGCCCTGATGGCATGGTCTGGAGTCATGGATGGACTCGAAGACTTGACGGTGGACTACCGGCTGCGGTTCCGGCCACGGCAAGGCGTGTCCGATGAGGTTCGGCTCGTCGGCATCGGAGATCGCGATGTGGCTTCCACGTTGGGCCGGTGGCCTTTCCCCCGGGCCATTCATGCTGATGTGCTCTCCATCCTTCACGCCATGGGCGCACGCCATGCCGTCTTTGACATTCTATTCACCGAGCCTTCGGCGGACCCTGATCAGGATGCCCGACTGACGGCCTCATTCAAAAAGCATCCAAACCTGACGCTTGCGTATCATTTCGAAGACGCGGGGGTACAGCCGTCAGCCAGCCAGAAGGAAGACCGCGATCACTTCATTGAGGAAGCAAGCCGCTTCGGGGTGGATCTGGGGGCGACGAATCTCGTTGCAGGGCAGTTGCCCGTGGCACCCTTCGCAGAGATTCCCGCCCAGTTTGGTGCGGTCAATGTGGTCCCGGATCCCGATGGCATCATTCGCCGCATCCCCCTGTTTTTCTCCCACCGCGGACGGTTGTATCCAAGTCTCGCGATGCAGGCGATCATCGATGTGCTCGAGGTGCAACCGGATCAGATCAGCATTGAGCCGGGGCACCAGGTGACGATCGTGGACACCGAACGGGGAACGTTGCGCATTCCCATCGACGCACATGGACAGTATCGCATCAACTTCACCGGCGATCTCGACGTCTTCACACCCGCCTTCGAGTATCTCGATCTCTATGGTGCTGTCGAATCGGCGGCTCTGGGCTCCTCCGTGAAGTCGGCGATCAACGACCGAGTCGTTCTGATCGGCCTCGTGAGCACTGGCAACTCGGACATGGTGAACGCCTCCATTGGACGAATGCCCGGAGTGGCCGTGCAAGCCATGGTGATGAGTAACATTCTCTCGGGGAATCATCTCTCCTTTCCTTCCCCGTGGTTGCAATTCGTGATCCTCGTCGCGGGTGGAGCCGCACTCGGTCTTTGCATGTGGCCGGTGCGGCCTTGGCTCGGCATCACCGTGTTCGTGATCTTTGTCGCTGCCTGGTGCGGGGGAGCCATGATCGCCGCAGCGTCCAACCTGATTCTCCCGGTGGTCCCAGTCCTATCGACCTTCGGCGTGGCCGCACTGGGCATGCTGGGGTTGGAGGCCACGGCCATCAAGCAGGATCGCTCCCGAGTCCTCGGTGTTCTCGGACGTTACATCTCAGGGCCGATTCTCCGTCGATTGGTCGATACCAAGAGCCCGAGCGAGAACCAAACCGAACGTCGGGAACTGACCATCTTCTTCTCCGACATTCGAGGCTTCACCAGTTGGACGGAACGTGCCGAACCCGACGAAGTGGCCATCCGCTTGAACGAGTATTTCTGCGCCATGACCCCGATCATCGAGCGGCACGGGGGGACGCTGGACAAGTTCATCGGGGACGGCATCATGGTGTTCATGGGTGCGCCTGATCCCATGCCCGACCACGCCGTCCAGACTGTCCGAATGGCCATCGAAATGCAGGAGGAAATGAGGGCCTTCAATGCGCGATGGGCGCAGAAAGGACACGACCCTCTTGAGATCGGAATCGGCATTCACACCGGCTTCGTCACCGTGGGAAGCTTCGGCTCCCCGCAATTTCTCGACTACACAGTCATCGGGCGCAGCGTCAACCTGGCTTCCCGCATCGAGTCAGAGACAAAAGGAGGGCAGATCCTGATTTCCAACCAGACACACTCTATCGTTCGGGGCGTTTTCCAAACACGCAGTCACTCCGAACTACACCTCAAAGGCATTCCAGACCCTCAAGTCGTCTTCGAGGTCATCCTCCCTGGCGAATCCCACTCTCCCGCAATCTCATGATTCGAAACCTGACCACTTCCCCACAACCTTGTCTGGTTCTGGTGATTCTCATCGCAGTGCTCGGCGTCCACCATGCGACCTCACAAACGGTCGCTCGAATCGAAAGTGTTTTGGTGAAGAAACGATCCGGTGGCTATCAGGTCGTTCCGCCTCCCCCCGACACTCGAACCACCCCCGCGCCGGTGCCCGTGCCCGGCGATGGACCTTTCACGGTGGAAGCTGGTGCCGCTCTCCGATCGGGTGGCGAAGATGGAACGGTCTTGATTCTGGACACCAGCGGCAGCGCCAAGATGCAGAGTGAAACGGCGATCAAAGTACCTGCCGAAAACACAAGTGCCCACAGCTTGGAGCAGTTGAGCGGGACGTTGTTTTTCAGTATCGATGCCGACGAACTCAAGAAGACACAAAAGTCCGAGTTCCGCCTCAAGACCCCCACCGCCCTCCTCGCCGTCAAAGGCACGCACTTCTTCGCTCACTGTGACGGCGGCGTGGATCGCATCGGTGTTCACGAGGGTGTCGTGATGGTCCATGAGCCCGTCAGCCGAAAAACCATCACGCTGACGGCGGGCAATGCCGTCGAGGTGCAAAGCGGTGCCATGGGTGAAGAGCGACCGCTCACCGCAGACGAACTTTCAGATCAGGCCCAGTATGAGGGACTGGAATTGCAAACGGTTCAAATCCTGCCCATCAGAGAAGGCGGTGCTCCGGCACCGGCGAACGCATCGGTCGTCGTTTGGGGGAAACTCCTGCTTCGCGATGCGACCACACCTCCCGGACAAGACCCCTTGCAAGATCGCGACCCCGACGTCAACAGCAGCGGTGTCCTGCGCCTGGCCTGGCCCGGTTTGCCACCGCTCAAGGAACCGGCCATGTTTTGGAGCAGCGGAGAGATTCAAACTCCGACGGTGTCGGCTTCATCGCCTCTCAAGCCCATCGCTCTGCGTGCCTCCGTTCGCGCCACCGGCTGCTCTGAAGTCGTCTTGGGGATGGGCAAACCGGACGGCAGTGAAAGCTTTGTCGGTCAGGAAGTCCGGCAGACGGCATGGCCAGCCAGCGGCGACTGGGTGCCCTGCCTCGTCGACATTCCTGACGGCGTGACCGACCTTCGCTTTTCTTTGCGCGCCCTCCCAGACGTCTCCAATCAAATGAGGACGCCCGGGCGCATGTTCAATGTGGGCTCCATCGAGATCAAAGACATCATGCTGCTGTTGGGCCCCAACGATCAGGCGAAGTGACGAAAGAGGGCGGCACTCCGCGTATTCACGGGGATCGACATGACACTGCCGTTCAGCTTTCTTGACTCCACGATGCGACCCATTTTCATTCTGACGCTGCTGCTCGGAAGCAGTGCGACCCTTTGCGGCCAAGGCTTTGACGCCAAGGATGCCGATCTCAACGCCCTTCCAACCGTGCCCGAAGGTTTCGAGGTGCAGCTATGGGCGAAGGAACCGCTCGTCTCGAATCCCTGCGCGATGGCCTTCGACACGAAGGGACGGCTCTTCGTCGGCATGGGACCTCAGTGGCGTGGGCCAACCCCAGATTCGCCGAAGGACAGCGTGGTGATCATCGAAGATCGCGATGGCGACGGGGTGGCGGAAACGAAGTCGGTCTTCGCGACCGGATTCAACAGCGTGCAAAGCATCGCCTGGCGCGGACGCGATCTGTGGGTGGCGAATTCACCCGATCTCACGGTGGTGCGCGACACCGACGGCGACGATGTGGCGGACGAATACGTGAAGGTCTTCACCGACCTTGGCAACATCGAACATTGCCTCCACGGACTGAACTGGGGACCCGACGGCTGCCTCTACATGAGCAAAGGCAACTCGAAGGGCATCAGCCTCGATGGCGATGCGCCGAAGGAACCGGGCCGAATCGCGCCAAAGGCATTTCGTGAATTGTGGGGCTACCCCGGACCGACAGGTGCGCCCGATCTACCCGCGCCTTCCGAAGTCTTCACGCCTGACACCTACCAAGCCACCTATCAAGATCCACGCGACGACTGGGGACAAACCGGCGGCATTTTGCGATACGATCCCGAGAAGCCAGCGGTTGAGATCCACTCGCGCGGCTACCGCAATCCCTGGGACATCGCGTTTGACTCCGCCTTCAACTGGCTCGGCACCGACAACGATCAGACCGGGGGCGACCGCATCTTCATGCCCTTCCAAAACGCGCATTTCGGCTGGGGCCATCCCTGGAGCCCGACTTGGCCCGGCGAGGGTCATTTGCCGACCGCGCCGAACAGCGGCCAGATCATCGAAGGCAGCTACACCGGCATCGTCTTCGCTGACACGCCGCACTTCCCCGAATCGCATCGTGGCGTGTGGTTTGTCGGCGATTGGATGAGCAAGAAGATCTATCTCTACCGGCCCGAGTGGAAAGGCGCGCAGAACGTGCCGAAGGGCGGCCGCTACGAAGATTTCGTCATCGGCGGCACCGCGCTCTTCCGTCCCACCGACCTCGCATTGGGTCCCGACGGCGCGCTCTGGGCACTCGGCTGGGGCGTGGAGTACGGTGGTGTGATGAAAGACGGCCAGCAGACCAACGAAGGCCGCATCTACCGCATCGCCGCGAAAGACCGACCGTTGGTGAAATCGAGGCGACCCGACAAACCGCACGCCAAGTGGAGTTTCGACGAACTCCTCGCTGATCTCGGCTCGTGGGTTCCAGCGTGGCAGATCGATGCCCGAGACGAACTCGTTCGACGTGGGAAAGCAAGCATCGAGCCGCTGCAAGCCGCGCTGGAGAAGCCCGCAACCACCGCCCAAGAAACCTGGGCTGCGTGGACGCTGGCGACGATCAACATCAACGCCGTGGGGCTCACCAACGAGAATGTGGCGCTTCAGATGATTCGTGCCGGATGCACCGAGCCGCACGACTACATCACGGATCCGAATCCGCGTTTTCGGCTCGCAGCGATTGAGGCCATCGCAACGCACGGTCAGTCGCATGATCGATTGTTCAACACGCTCACCACCGAAACCGACCCCATCGTCTATCACGCTGCTTGGCGCACCTGGATGCAAAACCAAGACGAAGCCGCCATGCGCCAACTCGCAACCGATGCCAATCCCGGCGTCCGTCGCGCGGGCGTCCTCATGCTCATGGAAACTCTCGCCATGACCCGCGCGGAAGCTTTTCCACTGCTTCAGGACAACGACGAATCGATCCGCCAACTCGCCGCTCAATGGCTCAGCCAAGTCGAAGGTATCGATTTCGATAAAGCCAAAGCCTCGGGCGTTCCCGACGCCTACCCGCTCGCCCGCAACCTCCGGTCTCACAGTCGTCGCAGCTACCAGCCCGGCACCGCACGTGACGGCGAACCGCACTACACCGACCGCGACTACGCCATCGCCAAGCTGCCAGGCTTTCTCAAGGGCGCGTCGATGATCCGCACCCCGAATGGCGACGACGGCAGCAGCGGCGATGCCTTCCTCACCTTCGACTCGCCCCTCGACGTCACCGTCTATGTCGCCCACGACGAGCGCATCAAGAACAAGCCCGCCTGGCTCGCTGCCTTTGGCGACAGCGACAGCGTGGTGCAGAGCACCGATCCCCACTCGCGCTACCGGCTCTTCGCGAAGGACTTCCCGGCCGGTCGCATCACGCTCGGTGGAAACACCACCGATGGCAAAGGCGGAGGCAAAGGACACTACTTCGTTTTCCTCGTTCCAAAGCCTCCCACACCGAGCCCGGAACCCGCCACGCTCGAAGCCGCTCTCGCCGCGCTGCCGACCGCCGATCCTGCCCGCGGCGAAGCGCTCTTCCTCGCGAATGGCGGAGCGGGTTGCGCAACGTGCCACACAATGAAAGGACGCGGCCACGCCTTCGGTCCCGATTTGACCGGCGCGGGCGACCGCTTCGATGCGCGGCACCTACTCGACTCAATGCTCAATCCCAACGCCATCATCACCGAGGGCTTCGCCATGATGACCGTCGCCATGAAGGACGGCAGCGCTCAGTCAGGTGTCATGCGCGAGCAAAGCAACCTCACGCTCACCCTCGCTCAACCCGGCGGTGCTTTGGTCAAGCTGGATCGCAAGGACATCGCCAAGGAGGAAATGCATCCGGTCTCTTCGATGCCGCCCTTCGCCAGCCTGCTCGATGCGCAAAAGCTCGCCGACATCACCGCCTTCCTGCTCTCGCAAAAAGCCGCACCTCAAACCGGCTTTCACCTCCAGCAGCACGACGATCATTTCGAGGTCTTTCTCGATGGAAAACGCATCGCCACCTACCAGTTTCGCCACGACAAGGTTCTGCGTCCCACGTGGATCAACGTCACCACGCCGAGCGGTCGCCAAGTCACACGCAACTACCCGCCCCGCGTCCCCGACGATATCGATCCCGGCTACAACGCCGAGAGCGACGGCATCATTCATCCGCACATGCACACCGGTCTCTGGCTCGGTTTTGGTGACGTCGACGGCCACGATTTCTGGCGCAACACCGCACGCATCGAGCAAGTCGAACTCGTTGGGGTGAAGGCTTCAGCCGATCAGTTGAACTTCGAAGTCCTCAATCGCCTCCTTACCACCGACGGCCAAAGCGAAGTCTGCCGCCAACGCGTCCGCTACGAACTCGCGAGACATCCGAGCGGCTGGCAACTCGACATCGCCGCCGAGTTCTTCAACGACGAGCGCGACTTCTACTTCGGCGATCAGGAGGAAAGCGGCCTCGGCGTGCGTGTCGCCTCACCCCTCCGCGTTCAAGGCGGCAGCGGCACCATCTCCAACAGCCTCGGCCAAAAAAACGGCGCCGAAACCTGGGGTCATGAAGCCGCGTGGTGGGACTACAGCGGCGAGATCGACGGCCACCCGTGCGGCCTCTTCATCCAACCCCACGCCACCAATCCGCGCCCCTGCTGGGGTCACACCCGCGACTACGGCGTCATGGTCCTCAACCCCTTCCCTCGCCAACCGAAGGAGCGCCGCGAACCCTATGTGAAGACGGTGGTGAAACGCGGCGAGGTTTTCCAACTCGGCTACACGGTCATCGTGCATGAAGGGGCCTTTGAGTCGAAAGGCACGAAGTGACGGCGAGTCGCCTTGCTGCTTTACCTGCCAACCGTGAAGCTGCTAGAACTGGCGAATGATTCAAAAGCGTTCCTGCATGCTCAGCACTTCTCGATGGCAAGTTGCCTGGATCGTTCTCACAGCGCTCGTCATTGGCCAGCCGTTGTTCGTGCGTGCCCAGCAGATGTCACCCGAGCGATTGCAGATGCTGCTGCAACGGTTCCCCAAGGCCGACCTAAACGGCGACGGTACGCTCACGGCGGAGGAGGCGGCCACGTATCGCGGCATGGTGCAGGGCGAAGCAAAGCCCAAAGGTGGAGGCGCTCCACGCGAGTTCAAAGTGGACCCCGGCTGGGAAGCCGAGCGCTTTCCGGAGCAGGCGGTGTGTTACAAATCGCCCGAAGAGATCAAGGCGATCTACGCAAGACAGGTCAAGGCAGGCGATCCGGCGGTGGTGTCCTTTGCCCCACCCACGGACGGCGCGCTTCGCATTGTTGGCACCGGGCACAGCTTCATGGCACCCGGCTACCGGACCCTGCCGGTCATTGCCAAGGCGGCCGGGATGACCCAGCCGCTCTACACGCACACGGGCGGCGGGATGACCGGTAGCACGCGCTACAAGTGGGAGCAGGAAAACGGCATCTTCGGCTTTGATGGCAAGCCCGTGCCCAAACTGCTGGCGTCCATCGCCAATGCGGATTGGGACGCGATGATGTGGGGCCCCTATTTCAATGATCGTCCGGAGTACTATTCCTGCTGGATCGAGTTCTGCCGCCGCTTTCACCCGGACATGAAGTTCTTTCTCTCGGACGCCTGGCCGCAGCTGTATCAGCTCGACGAAACACCGAAGTCGGAAGACTTCTTCACCGAGGAGATCTTCGAGCGCATGGGGCGCGAGCGCACGGCGGGATATTCCGACCTGATCGAAACGCTGCGCCAAAGCCACACCCGACAGCTCTTCATCATGCCCACCTCGGACGCGATGGTGCTGGCGGCCAAGCATTACCTCCGCGGCGAACTGCCCGGGATCGAGGGCATCCACCAGGCCATCGGCAAGAAGGAGCGCTCGCTCTGGCGCGACCAACTCGGGCATCTCGGACCGGGCTTCGAGAGGCTGGAGGGCTATGTGTTTTTCGCGACGATCTACGGTCGCTCGCCCGAGTTGATCGAGGGCGACATCGACTTTGGCGACAAGGGCGATTTCCCCAGCCGCGATCTCGACCGCCTCTTCCGCAAGATCGCCTGGCAGGCCGTCACCGGACATCCGCTCTCAGGCGTGAAGGACACCAACCGAGACGGTCTCCGCGATGAGTGAATGACGCGCGGCCCGCCGACGTAGTGGTTCCATGCCCCGTCGTCTGATCTGCGTCCTCGGCTTGATGGCCTCGTTCCTTCAAGCAAAGGAACCTTTCATCCCGAATCTCGGGCCCAACCTGCCGGCGATCACGGTGACCTGTGGGGATGTGACACTCTTGTTGCGTCAAGAAACCCAGTGGACGCCCGGGCGTATTGATTTTCGGCGTCACCCGATGACCACCGAGCGCAGCGCGTACGGTACCGTATTTTCGTTTCCCGATTGCGGCTTCATCGGCACCGGGCACTTGGAAAACGAACCGGAGAACCTGCAGTCGCTCGCCTTTTGGATCGATGACAAGAAAGTCGAAACGCCGACGGCGCGCCTGAAAGGCAACTCGTTTCGCTTCGAGCGCCGCTCACGGATCCGCACCTTCGATTTGACGAACGTCATCGAGATCAAAAACAGCCGCCTCTACGAGACCGCCACCGTCCATGCGAACGAGGCGACGCCGCTAAAACTCGTGTACCACTTCATGCACGCCTGGACGCCCAGCGTTTCCGCCTTCCTCACTGAAGACGAGGCGGGTCCCCTCCGTGATGACGCGGAGGTGGCGCGGAAGTTTTACATCAACAAGCGCGTGGACTGGATGGCCGTGTATGAGCCCAAGAGCAGCCAGTTTGGCGTGTCGCGCCTGCTGGAGGCACCGGATCAGGGCGGACACATCGCCATGATCTGGAACGTGCCGGGCACCTACCGGAAGTTTTACCTGAAGTGCTTCAACAACGAAACCGTGCCCGCCGGATTCACCGGAACGTGGCGCATGGTTACGGCGTTTGGCAGCAGCACGCCGGAAGCGTGGGAAAGCTCCGCCCGCGAGCTCGCGCAAGATCTCGCCACGAAATGAAGCTCCGCCGCGTCTCCTGCGGGCGGCTTGCCTCTCCTGACCCACGGCGTGGAATCACCGCAGGGGTGCGCTCAGGGTGACACCACCTGTAGCCGCAGGCGGAAGAATCCGGCGGGGTCGGTGAGGAGGTCGGACGGCGGATGAAAGACGAGGTCGGTGCCATCGACCTGCCAAGTGCCGCGCAGAACCGGCTGCCAGTCTGCGGGGGTGAGGGTGGCGGTGTGCTCGACAACTGGATAGACGCCGGAGGGAAGCTGTGCGCCGCCGGGGAGCTGCAACTGCACCTGCGACGCTGAATGCTCGACCGCGATCAGCGCGCTGCCCGACCCGGCCTGATGCGGCAGCGTTTGCCGCGCGTATTCCTCCAGGTTCTTCATGCCGTCGCCATCGGGATCATCGCCCGGATCGCGATCAGTGGCGGGCAGCAAGGGGAAGCTGTCGATCCAAGTGGCGAAGTCCGGTCCGCCGTCGCGATGGACCACATGCAACCACGGACGCGTGGCAGTGTCGGCGGCCTCACTGGAGGCATACTTGAAGACGGTGCCGTTGTTGGTTTGGCTGACAATGCCGTGCCGAATCGACAACAGGCCGTCACCCGCGGCTTCGGTCGAAACGGCTCCGGTGAGATCGATGCGCTGCAAGTAGTCGAGCGACAGAGCCCAGCTTTGCAGCAGGATGCCCGCAGCGGGTTTGTTGTTCCAGGTCAGGGTGCTCTCAGTCCAAGTGTCATCGGGGACGAGATGCGTCTCGGCGGTCGCGGCGGCATCAAGCTCCGTGGCGTGCAGGGTGAGTTGCGCTTCCTCGATGACCTCGCCCGCGAGCGCGCTGAGGTCCCACTTCATGAAGATCTCACGATCCACGCCCGAATCACCAGACACATTCTTCATCCACAGCGCCGAATTGTTGTAGGTGGTGTCGCCATTGCCGCGCTGGACATAACCGTCATCGGTCGGACTCAGCTCGCTGAGGGTCCATCCGGGCGGAAGGACGTGGACGCGGACATCTTGGCTGGCGGCAAAGTCATCCGACAGGCTGCCGTAACGGTTGGCGGTGATGCGGAGCGTGTGCTCGCCGGGTGCAGAAAAGGCGGCATCGATTCCGAATCCACCCGACGGCAGGAGATTTGCCTCACCTGATCCCGAGATGCGCTGCCAAGTGACGGCGGCATCGGCGGGCGGCGTGATGGAATCGCCAAACATGACCTGCGGTGTGATGACGGTGCTTTGTTGCGGAAAAAACAGCGTCGTGTCCGCGAGAGGCTGGACGCTGGGCCGACCGAGCCGGCGGCGGCGTTGCTCCAGAAACAGCGAAAAAGGAGTGAGGCTGTCGCCCATGCCCACACCTTCCACGTGATCGACAGGCACGGTCTTCTCAGGGGAATTGCCGTCGGTTTTCACAGCGGTCACCGCACCGCGCGTGCCAATGACATACCCGTACCGGCTCTGCTGTGAGTGGACCACATAGCTTCGGCCACTGGGTTTGCCCTCCGTGTTCCAAAACACCGTGTGGGCGGCAGTGAGATTGTGCATCGGGTCGGATCCGTAGGGCCGGTATCGCGCCTCGAACCAGCTGTCGTCGGCCACGCACACGTCGATCAGATTGGAGTGACTGAACCGCATGTGATGATCGCTGCCCTTGCCACTGGTGTTTTGGTTGCCGGTGTTGCCAGTTTGCTTGCCGGTGGTTTTGTCAGTGCAGGCGTGGATGACGTTGCCGGTGCTGGCCATGTGGGAGAAAACGAAGCCGTGGCGGCTGAATTCGGCGATGCAGTTTTGCAGCAGGCAGTCGCCGCTGTCTTGCAAGCGGAACATGTAGCCCGCGCCACCGCCACCGCCATACTGGGGCCGCTGGAAATGACAATCGCGCACCGTCATGTGGGCGCAGTCCGTGAGCAGGATGCCGTTGTTGAGGATGTGGCAAGTCGTGGTGTTGCCGACGGGTTGAAAGGTGCTGACGCGGCGGATCCAACTGTCGCGCACACGGCGCACACGGATGGCGTAACTGGCATACACATCGTAGGAGGAGTTGCCCTCCGTGAGGTAGTCGGTGTCGCCCCAGCCGGTGGTGCCGGGATGCTGGACGTTGCCAATGGAGAAGTCCTCGAGACCGTTCTCGCGATTGAGCGTGTCCTTGCGGTACACCCGCGAGGTGTCCCGCGTCTTGAGCGCGTAGCGGGTGGGGATGTCGATCGTGAGGATGTGGTGCACCGGATCGATGGCCACAATCTTCCTCAGATACATCTGGCGACCAAAACTGCCGACCGGATAGCCGACCCAGCCTGATTCCAGATGCTCAAGAGCCCACTCGTCGCCCGGCTGAGACCGGACGATGACTTCCATGCCGACGCTAAAACCGGCGGTGTCGGTCACGGGAATCTGCGTCGTCGGACTGGTGAGATCGGTGGTGATCGGCGTGTTCGGGCTGAGACCCGTCGCCCAGGCTGCATTCGACGGTCCCTTGATATCAATGATCACCGCCTGCCGCATCATCGTCTCCGTATTCAGCAGAAAGGTCTGTCCCACACCCGCGCCGCGCAGCACCACGCCGCTGCCTTCGATGGTCAGGCAGGCGCCGGTGCCGGCTTGTGGGCTCACTTGATAAAGGCCCGCCGGCATCCACACGATGCCTCCACCCGCAGTCTCCGCCGCATCGATCGCTGCCTGAATCGCCAGCGTGCTGTCCGCCGCCCCCGCCGCATCCGCGCCGTAGCTGGTGACATCAAAAGTGGCTCCTGGCGGAGTGACCGGCAGCGGCAGTTCTCCGCGTCGATAGCCGGCAAAGGAAAAGTCCTGGATGATCTTGTCCGTCTCAAATGACAGCGCGGGCGTGGCCGACCACGTCGCATCATAGAGCGCGCTTTCCCAGGCCGGGCACACGGAAACCCCCGCCACGGCAAGCAGGATAGCTGCAGTCACTCGAACTCGGGGAATGCCGCAGCTTCCAACTGACATCCCGGGACGTTAGCGGGCGGCATGGCCGTGGGTCAAGAAATTCCAAGGGTGGCCGCGCACCAAGATTCAGGCAGGCACCCACGTCCGCGCCCCAAGCTGAACAGATTGCCTGGTTTCTGTCGTTCTCATGGAATGCTTCGCATCCTCGGACTGCTCTTATTCGCTTCGCTCGTCACGGCAGCCGAACGCCCGCCGAACATTCTCTTCATCTGCATCGATGATTTGCGCCCCGTGCTCGGCTGCTATGGAGGCGCGGCGAAGACGCCGAACATCGACCGCCTGGCTGCGGAATCGGTCGTGTTTCGCCAGCACTATGTTCAGTTTCCATCGTGTGGACCTTCGCGTGCGAGCATGTTGAGCGGACGCCGGCCGGACTCACTCGGTGTGTATGGCAACAGTGGCACCGATGCGGCCACGAACGATCCAGCGAAGCCTACGCTGCCGCTTCTCTTCAAACAGAACGGCTACACGACGCTGAGCTTCGGCAAGGTGTATCACAGCAAGGGCAACGCGCCCGGTTGCGGCTGGACCGAGGAAGCCTGGCATCCGCCGAGCTGGGACTGCTACGTGAATTTCAGCGAGAAGGAGCGCAAAAATCAAGACCTCGGCGACTGGCGACCCGCGAAGGAGATCTACGACGGCGCGGACTCGCTGCATGGCGACTACCAGACCGCAGACCAGGTCATGACAGCTCTGGAAAAGCATCGCGACGGCCCCTTCTTCATCGCCGCCGGTTTCTACAAGCCACATCTGCCCTTCGTCGCGCCAAAGCGCTTCTGGGACCTCTATCGCGAGGATGAAATCAAACTTCTGCCGCCACCGCATCGTGCAGATGGTGCCGCTGACTACGGCTACGCCTTCAACGAACTCGCCTCCTACGGTCGCGATGATCACACGATGTTCAGCTCCGCAAATCCACCGAGCGAACAGGAGGCGCGCGATCTCATCCACGCCTACTACGCCGCCGTCAGCTTCACCGACGCGCATGTCGGACGTCTGCTTGCGAAGCTCGATGAACTCGGCCTGCGCGACAGCACCGCCGTCGTCTTGTGGGCGGATCACGGCTTTCATCTCGGCGATCAAGATCGCTGGGCGAAGTGGACCCAGTTTGATGCAGACATGCGCTCGCCTTTCGCGATTCGGCTGCCGGGCAAAGCCACGCCTGCACGCGTGTGTGACGCATTGGTGGAAAGCGTGGACGTGTATCCCACCGTCGCCGCCATCGCCGGACTGCCACTGCCCTCACATCTCGAAGGCGTGAGTCTGCTGCCGCTCATCAAGGGCGAGGTCAGCATGGTCAAAGACCACGCTCGCAGCCAGGTCGCCGGATTGCAGACGAACAAGGCTTTCATGGCCTACAGCGTTCGCACGGCGGCGCATCGCTATGTCGAGTGGCGCGACCGCACACAGAAAAACAAGCTCGTGCATCGCGAACTCTACGACTTGAGCGAACTGCCTTATGAATTAAAAAACATCGCCGATGATCCCGCCCAACAGACGATCGTCGATAAGCATCATCAACTCATCGAGAACGGCTACGAGTCGCTGCAAGGCGTGAAGCCCGACCGCCCCAGCGGCAAACCCAGTCGCAAAGAACGCCGCGCCATGCGCGAAGCCGCCGAATCCACATGAAATCACGACGCGAATTCCTCACCACCTCCGCCGCGCTCGCTGCAGGCGGTTTAACATCGTCCATGGCAGCCGACGCGCCGAAGCCGTTTCACCTCTGGGCTTGTGGCGATTCGCATGTCGGCACCGATATCAAGAAGGGGCGCGAGTCGTTGGCGAAGGCGATCCGCCAGTCGGAGTTCGGCGATGAGGAACTCGGCGCGCCATCATTTGACTGGGACATCGCGGTTCACGTTGGAGATCTCGCCGGCGGTCAGGGCGCACCGGATGACAAAGAAGGGCGCGAGGTGGTGAAGCAATACGGCGAGTTGAAAAAGCATCGCCGTGAGGATGTGTATGATCTCGCCGGCAATCACGACGCCTCCGGTCCTGGCGAGGAGACGCAGTGGTGGTTCAAGAAGTGGGTCGATCCGATGGGTGAGAACACTGCAAGCTCCGGCGTCGATCCAACGAAGCGCCGCTATCCGGTCACAGGCACTTGGGAGCGCTATTCGTTCCGTGTCGGAAATCTGCTCTTCCTCATCATGTCCGATCGCAACGACGGCGGGCCGCCGCGTGGTCGCGCGAAGAGTGGTGGCTATCCCGCAGGGGCAGTCACGAGCGACACCTTCGAATGGTGGAAGCAGCAGGTGGAATCGAATCGCGACTCGATCATCATCTGCGCGCATCATCACATGCTGCGCGAAACGACGGTGGCGTCGGGGCCGTTCGAAGGATTCAAAAAGAAAGGAGATAGCTGGACCTCCCACTACCACGGCTACTTCCCGCAGGGCGGGCCAAAGGGCGCAAGCTACCTCTACTGGCTCGACGACACGCCCGACTCGACACCTTTCGAAACCTATCTCGCCGCGAATCCCGGTGCGGTCGATCTTTGGCTCGGCGGCCACACCCACACGAATCCCGACGACACCTTTGGTGGCCGTTCGCACATCGAGACGAAGTGGGGCGTGCACTTCATCAATTGCGCCGCCTTGAGCCGCTACCACGCCGCAAAGACCACGCTGCCGATGTCGCGCCTGCTCAGCTTCACGCCGCAAACCCGTGACCTCCGCGTGCAGTGCTACCTGCACACCGAGCAGTTCGCACCAGCCGGATTCTATGACAAAGCCGAACGTCAACTCACCCTCTCCAAGCCCTTCCAACCCGCATGAAAATCGCACTCCTGTCACTCCTCACGCTCACCGCCTCGCTTCACGCCGGTGATTTCCGCGCAGCGGCTGCCCAAGTCGAGATCACGCCGAAGAACGGCACACCGCTCGCCGGTTACTATCATGCGCGAGCCGTCGCCGGCATGCTGGATCCGCTTCACGCCAAGACGATCGTCATGGAGCAGGACGGCGTGCATGCGGCGCTGGTGGTGCTCGATGTCGCCTACACCACACAGGCTCTCGTTGATGCAGCGCGTGCGGCAGTTCAGAAACAATGCGGCATCGAAGGTGATCACGTCATGATCTCGGCGACGCACACGCACACCGGGCCGACATTGCCGAGACTGAACCTCATGGACAAGCTCACGAAGGCCGATTCACCGCCCGGCGTGGCCTACATGCAATCATTGTCCGACTTGATCGCGAAGTCGGTGAATGACGCGAAGGCAAAACTCGCACCCGTGACGCCGTCATTCACCATCGCCGATGGCAAAGGCATCAGCTTCAATCGTCGCGTGCTGAAGGAAGGCTCCACTCAGGCCCTCTGGCAGCCGAAGAGCTTCGATCCCGCCACCATGCGTCCCGCTGGCCCGGTCGATCCGGATATCGGCGTGCTGGTCTTCAACTCGACCGCCGCAGAGCCGAAGCCTGTCGCCAGTGTGCTGAACTTCGCCATGCATCCAACCTCCGTCGGCGCAGGCCCCAAAGTCTCCGCCGACTTCCCCGGCGTGTTCACCAAACTCATCAACGAACGCCACGGTCCCGACATGGTCTCGGTCTTCGCCAACGGCTGCTGCGGCAACATCAATCCGAACGACTACTTCACCGGCAAGCGCCGCAATCATCTGCAAATTGGAGCCCTGCTCGCTGATGCCACGGACGCTGCGTGGCCGACTTTGAAGCCACTCAAGACCTTCGCCCCACGCATCGCTTCCACGCGCGTCACCCTGCAACGTCGCAGCTACACCGAAGCCGAAATCGAAAAGGCTAAGGACATCGCGACACGCATGGTCACCAAGAGCCTCGGCACCGTGACCATGGCCGAGGCCGTGTGCATCCTTGAGACCATCGGAAAGCAAAACGAACCGCTGAGCGTCGAAGTGCAGGCCATCGCCTTCAGTGATGAAGCCGCCATCGTGTCGCTGCCGGGCGAAATCTTCGTCGAACTCGGCCTCGCTTTGAAAAAGCAGTCACCCTTCAAGCACACGATGATCGCCGAACTCGCCAACGGCAGCATCGGCTACATCCCCGACAGCCGCGCCTATCCCCAGGGCAACTACGAAGTCGTCAGCGCCCGTTGCGCGCAAGGCTCCGGAGAGTTGCTCGTCGAAGCTGCGCTGAAACTGCTCCGCGAACTGGCCGAGAAATGAAATGCTCCATCTCCCGCATAGCCATCGTTACATTCGTGCTGGGTTTCGGCGTCGCATTCGGAGCCGACCCAGTCCCAGGTGGCTTCACGCCGCTCTTCGATAGCAAGAGATGGGCCCACTGGGATCATCCGGCACGTCTCGATGGCGTGTGGGAAATCGCGGATGGCGCCATCCGGCTGCGCACCGACGAACCACCGCACGTGAAGGGCAAGGACTACAACCTCTCCACGAAGCAGCACTTCAAGGACTTCACGCTCATGATCGACTGGCGTCTCACCGGCGAGCCACACGTGAAGCCGCACCAATGGCTCCAAGACGACAGCACCTTCCACACCGATACCGAAGGTCGGACGATCATGAAGGACAACCTCACCCTGGGGCGACAGCGGCGTGTATCTGCGCGGCGCACGACTCGCGCAGGTGAACATCTGGTGCCAGCGCTGCGGCAGCGGCGAGGTCGAGACGAATTTCAAGGACATGGAAGCCACTCAAGAAGAACGCCTCAAAACCATGCCCACCTCTCGCGCCGACAAAAGCCCCGGCGAATGGAACCGCTTCATCATCACCCTGCGAGGAGATCGCGTCGATGTCTCGCTGAATGGCACGCAGGTCATTCAAGGCGCCCGCGTGAAAGACATTCCCGCCGAGGGACCGATCACAATGCAGAATCGCAAGGACGCCGTCGAGTTCCGGAATGTGTTCATCTAGGACCTTTTCACACCTTGAGCTCTCTGGCACGGAGGACACACGCCCACGAATCCCGCGCCCTGTCGGTCAGGGAATCTGCAACCGATAGAACACGCCGGAGGCATTTTGGCTCACGGTGTCGGGGCATTGGACCATGCCTTCTTCGTCAATCGTGAGGGTCTCGAGAGGATCCCAGGTCACCAGATCACTGGAGACTTCCAAGTCGACTGTAGTGCCGGCCTCACCCTGGACTTCCACGATGGGAATGCCATCGGGGCCAGGGAGGACTTGCTCGACCCAGGCGAGTTCAGGCGGAGGCAGACCGGCAGGCAAGGTGCCGTTGTAGGGGATGAGCGGGGTGGAGACCCCGGCGTTTCCGTTGGCATCCATCGGCGTGATGTAGACACCTTTGTGCCAGACCGCACCCGTGGGTGTAAGGCCAAAGGAAACACTGGTATCGGTGGTGGCCATCGTGCGAGAGCGGGAGCGGCTGCTCCACTGCCAGCGCATCGTCACGCGGTAGTTGTCGACGGGGACCACGTTGTCGGTGGGCGGATCCCAAGTGGCCGTGGCGCTATTGCCACTGCGTGTGGCGTAGGCGTTTTGGACAGGCCCTGAAAATCTCACCAACAAATTGAGGACGATGTCCTTGGAACCGATTTGGTTCGTGAGGCGGAAGGTGACGGGAACGGAACCGATGTCGCTCACGCTGGGCGTCCAAGTTCCCCGGCCAGTGGAAGGATGCATGATGAAGCCGGGAGGGGCACTGACGACGGAGTAAGTGACAGGGCCGAACTCGGGATTGCGTTCGGTGAACTGAACCACGGCACCTTGACCCGCGATGAGGCTGGAACTGCCGTCAGCATGGGTGATGGTCCAGCCGACACTGGGCAGGCCGGGACGCGGCACAAAGGGAGTACCGGGCGAGTTGAGCAAACCGCGATTCTCGTTTTCGTCTACGGGATGAATCCAGAGCGTGTAGGTGCGTCCCGCAACCAAGCCATCGAGAGAAGTGGTCAGCGTTTCGGCGTCGGTTTCCCACGTCACCCGATGCGTGCGCCAAGCGCGCCCCCAGCGATAGCGTGCCGATGCGGCGATGGAGTAGCCCGCGACCCGGTCGGCACCAATGCCCGCGGGCGCCTCCCACGTGGCGGTCGGATAGAGGTCGGTCAGGCCGGTGACCTGAACGTTCGCAACCGTGCCGGTGAAGTGGACATAGAACTCGAAGGTGAAGTCCACGCTGCTGGCCGCGTTGGTGCCGCGAACCATGACCAAATTGATCCCGGCGTCGTCCGGGGTAGGTGTCCAGGAAAGCAGACCGGTTGCCGGATCAATCGTCATGCCCACAGGAGCCGAGACGATGGCGTAGGTCGATGGGGTGTGGCTGCCATCGTGGACCTGTGCACTCCACGGAGAACCAGCCAGAGCATCGCGCACTCCACCCGCCCCGGGCGAATACTGCACGGAAAGCTGCGGCGAATCGGGATTCACGGTGAGATTCACCAAAAGGTCCGCACTACCGCCGGAATTGGTCGCCCGCACCACCAGCGTGTGTGCTCCGACGTCAGCGGGCGATGGCGTCCAAGTGGCCACGCCGGTCTCTGGATCCACGGTTAGTCCCGACGGACCGGAAACAACGGAAAACTCGGCAGCCGGATTCGCATTGGCGAAGAACTGGAGCTGCAGCGGGAAATTGGCCGGGAGTGTGGTGGCTCCGGTGTAGCGGAAGGAGACGGGTGGCGACAGCGTCTTGAACGAGACGAGCACGGAGTTGGGCGATGGATTCCCTTCCAGGTCGAAGGCGCGGATGGCATAGGTGTGGGAAGTCAGCGGCGGCAGTCCGCTGATCGTCACGGTCTCTTCAGGGATGCTGCCCTCCACCAGCGAGTAGCAGCGTCGGCTGCCCCGCCAGCCGCAGCGGTACTGCCGGTACACGCCATAGGATCCCACCCCCACCGCATCGGTGGCACCACTCCACGCCAGCGTCACGGACGTGGCGGTCACATCCACGACGTGCACTTCGGTCGGAGCCGTCGGCGCGATGGTGTCGCTCACCACGGTGATGCTGAAAGTCTGGTCCACAAAACCCGCACGGTTGGTGGCCTGGACCGTCACCGGATGGACACCCGTTTGACCCAGGACAGGCTGCCAAGTGATGAAGCCGGTGGCCGGATCAATGGTCATGCCCGCCGGTGCCGTAGCGAGAGAAAAGACCGGTGGAGGATTTCCCACCGCTCCCGCATCGTAGCTGTAAGGACGGTCAAGAGAGCCCGCAGTCACGGGGGCCGAATTGAAAACGGGGGTGGTCTCAGGAACGTTCAGCTGCTGTGTCTGGTAGACCGAGGCCGACGCGGCACCGGCGGCATCGTAACCCCCTGCGACGAGGATTTTCCCCGGAGCGGTGAGCACCGCACCGTGCGAGTATCGGGCGGCAGGAAGGTCGGCGTCCAGAGTCCCGTGATGAGGTCGAACACCTGTACGGTGGCCACCGCGCCGGAAGCGCCGACACCGCCGGTCACATAGACCACGTCCTCGTTCCGAACAGCGACTCCATTGCGCACCGCGACAGGCATGGGAGCGATTGTCTCCCAAGAATCCGAAGCAATGACATAGCGATACGACGTGGCCTGCACGCCGTTCGCCGTCGCTCCGCCAAAGACATAGATGTAGGTCCCACCGACACCCACTGCGGTGGCCCCATACAGAGCCGTGGGCAGCGGTTCAATTTCCGCCCACTCATCCAGCGACGGGACATAGCGCTCGGCGCTGGACAGACGCGTGCCCGACTCTCCCAATCCACCGATCGCATACACACGACCCGCGCTATCCGCTGCGAACGCAAACTGCTGCCTCACGTCGTTCATTTGCCCGGCGTCCTGGCTGTCGCCGAGGGAATAATCGTAGAACAGCACTTCATCTGTCGGTTGATTGCCATTGCGGCCGGCGATGGCCAGAATCCCCTGTGATGAATACCGAACGGCACCTAGCGACTTGCGGGACATGTCGAGAGCGGGTGCAGTAGACCAGTTCGTGGCGCCATCGGGTAGCTTCGGTACCACGGTGTCGCCCCCAGAACTCGCTCCACCGAGCAGGATCACCGCGTCACCCGGCGCGAGGAGCGCCACACTTTCCGCTCGTGGAGAAGGCAGATCCGGACCCGAAGCCCAGACTAACGAATCGGCCCCTTGCGCTTTGATTCCGAGGGCTAGGAAAATCAAAGAGCACACAAGACCAGCCATGCCGTGACTCAGGCCCCATGAGAGATGTGAGTTGGATGCGTTCATGAGGAGTGGGGTGTTGACCGATTTTTGAAAAAAACTGCTGCCGAAGATCGGCACTGCGGCTTCAGCGCCTTGTGAAGGGAAGCGCATTGACCACCGAACAGAATCCCCCGACGCGGTGATCGCCCCCAGAACGGCAACGACCGATGATAATTAGATAAAACCTTATTCTTCAATAGGATGAAACGAACCTAGGAAGGAGAGCAAGTCAAAAATCAAGCCGCATGGTGTGGCTCTTCATTCCAATCTTGCGACGGATTTTTGGGGGGGAACTGAATGCGCCCTCCGTGGGGGCAAGGAAAAGACAGTTAGCCGCCAAGGCCGCGATCCGAATCCGAAAGAAATCCTCATTCCTATTTCGGGAGCCGGTCGAGTGAGGTTTGGCACACGCCCGCCCAAGAGCCTAGCTTAAAGCATCCCCCGGCGCTGACATTTGAGCATGGGGACGCACGCGACAGGCCGGAAGTCTTATTTGGTGACTCTCCATTTGGAGAGACCGAAGGCCATGAGTGTCAGCGCAGAGCCGACATGCGGCTCAGCCTCCCTGAACATCTGGATTGATGTAGCGTTCCAGCAGGATCTTGCTGCATAGCTTCACCTTCTCCTTGTCTTCGACGCGTCCGGTGAGGCGATGGTAGCTGTAGAGAACTTTGAACAAATGGCCATAGGCGACCCAGGAGCCGTTGGGATTGTCCTTGAGGCCCCACTCGTGGTTCCATTGGTCCACGTTCTTCGTATCGGTCCAGTAGCCTTCGCGCATCACTTCCTCCAAGGAAGCACGGTGTTCCAATGCATCGGTCGCCGGATCAACTGCTGGCACCGGCGCACCGATGTGAGCCCGGTGTCCGAGGTAGCCAGCCTTCGCCAGTTCCGGATAACCCATCATGTCCAGATTCATCAAGGCCTCGGTGTGGGTGACCATGTGCGTAAAATTCGGACGGAGAATGGAAGGCCGTCCGAGAAGCGGCTTGAAGCGCGCCAAGCTGTCGAACAAGGCATCAATCATCGCCTGCGTGTCGGCGTAGGAGGTTTCGGGACCAGCCGGTGCCTCGGGTGATTTTTTTCCAATCTGCCGGCTGAGCCCACACAAGGCCTTGATGACCGCAGGCTGCGCCATGTACGGCACGTCACGCAGGGCCTTGGTGGACAACGATGCAAAGATCACCGCGTGGCCATGCGCTCGCAGGCCGCCCTGCATGGCGGGCAGCAGCGCTTTCAAAATGTCCTCGATCAAAGCCCTGTCCGCCACTTCCTCCAGAAGCGGAGCGAATTGCTCCGGCTGCGAAGCGATCATGGCATCCAACTGCTTCTTGATGCCGAGCGTCGTCTCCTCACCGAGGGCGTTGTCTCGGCACAAATAGTACCCCGCGAGGATGCCGGCACCCGAATGGGCTGGGAACCATGTGCTGGCGCGGACCATGGCCGTGAGACCCTTCACAAGATAGGCTTCGTCGAGGGCGATGCCCTTGACTGATCCGTTTTCCGCAGCGCTGGCGGAGTCCCCTAACACACCCGGAATACTGAGTCCGCCGACAATGCCAGCGTAAAGCTTGAGAAACTCTTTTCGATTCATGGTGTGTCCTTTTCTTGTTCTGTCTCGCTGACCTGACGCCAGTTCCCCGTGCTCCCTTGGAGTTCCTGCCTACATCAAGTAGCGCAGCTTGTCGTAGGCCTGCTTTTCCTTCGCGTCGTCGTCGATGGCGTCCACCAGTTCGTCGAAACCATACATCGTTTTCACGCGGTGCGTGAGCAGCGCGCGATCGTAGGGAACCTCGTTGGAGGTCCAGTAGGCGGCGTTGTAGGGGCTGACGGCGGAAAAAGGTTCCGGGCCCATCTCATCGGTCACGTTGGGCAGGTTGCGCCACAGTCGCAGGTGCTGGTGATGGGAGGCGATGGCCGCAGGCAGCAGCTCGGGATAGCCAGACTTGGCGAGATCAGTGATGGCGGCGGCGTGGTTGTTGACGTGGATCAGACCTCCGTAGCCCACGCGATGGTTTTGCGGATCCTGGTGAATGATCTCATCGAGCACCGCATTGACCATCCCCTCGACATCCGAGTAAGGCGGCGTGCCGTCATCGCCGTCGGGCAGAGTGATCTGGTTTCCTTTGATCCGGCCTTTTTCCTTCCCGTAATAGCCGCTTCCAGGGTGGGCATGGTCAAAGAGAGCCATGAGCTTGCGAATGCCACCGATGATCGACGGCGTGGCAAGCTCCGGGCGTTCTTTGAGCGCACGAATGGCAAGGGAGGCGAAGATGACATTGTGTCCGGACTCGCGCGGCGTCCCGAGGTTTTTCGCGAGGGCCTCGGCAATGCCGTCGATCAGGCTTTCGTTGGGTTTCTCCTTCGGAAAGGCTTCAAACAACTCCGAGTCGGTGATCTTTGCGTTCCGGGTCATGTTCGACCCGAACACGGAATCACCGGCCATGACCTGGTCGAGATCGCCTGCGATGCCCTTGCCGACCTCGGGATCGAGATCCGGGCGTTGCTTGCCGATGAAGTAACCCGCCACCAGGGACGCGCCGAGATGCCCAGCCATCGCGCTCATCCGATGAGCCCTGGCCAGCGCACTGAGGCCCTTCACGAGATAGGCCTCGTCGATGAGGTTGCCCGGGATCGAGGGTGTCGCAGCTGCGTGCGCCGTCGTTTCCCAGAGCCCGGGAATGCCCATCCCGCCGACGACGCCTGCGGAAAGCCTAAAGAACTCGTTTCGATTCATGCTGTGTCTCTCCTCAGGTTGGATGGATTTAGTGTACCAACGGGTCAGGAGACGACAAAATAGCGGGGATCGCAGTTGGGCCTCAGGCGGTGCGGAAAACAGCCAGCCTCCAAGGCCGGAGTCCGAACCCGCAAGACCAGCCCACTCACACCAGCCTGTCCTTCAGCGCACGCGCCACGGCGGCGGCGCGGCTGCGGACCTTGAGCTTGCTGAAGACGGTCCGCGCGTAGCTGTCCACGGTGTGGGGACTGACGTCCATCTCGACGGCGATCTCCTTGTTGGTCAGCCCATCGACGAGGTGCTTGAGCAGCTCGCGCTCGCGCGGCGAGAGATCGACGTTGGTGGCGGGTTGGGTGAGCTTGGCCAGGATGTCGATGAGGCTGCGCGCGACGCGGGGCGACATCGGTGTGCCGCCATCGGCCGCCTGCCGGATGGCATCGGTGATCTCGTCTGACTGGGCGGTTTTGAGCAGGTAGCCGCAGGCACCGGTGGTGAGGGCCTGCGAGATTTTCTGCTCATCTTCGAAGACGGTTAGCACGATGATGCGGCACTCGAGTGCCCGTTCCGTCACTTGGTGAATCACCTCCAGCCCGCTCATGCCGGGCAGTCCGAGATCGAGCAGGAGGACATGTGGCGGCTCGACGCCCTTGGTGCCCAGTTTTTCGAGAAGAGCCTCCGCCGAGGTGAACGCGTGGTCGGCTTCGATGCCGGGTGTTTGATTCAGCAGCCGCAGCACGTTGCGGCGGAAGGCGTCGTGATCTTCCAGCACCCACACACGCAGGAGGTCATCGGTCGAGTTGGAGGGGTCAGGGGGCATGGCGTTGGATCAAAAAGGCATCCAACCGCGTTGGCGGGGGAGGTGAAGTCGCACGACCGTACCATCAGTCGAATCGATTTCGAGCGTGCCGTGCATCTGTCCCGCCCGCTGGCGCAGGTTGTTGAGTCCGAATCCTCCCCCGGGCTGCTTGGGATCAAAACCGACGCCATTGTCTCGAATCTCAATGTCGAGCCCGTTGTCATCGAGCTGGATACCAAACCGCACTTCACTGGCTCTGGCGTGTCGGGCGATGTTCGTGAACGCCTCTTTGCAAAGCAGGTAGAGCTCGCGCCGCGTTTCGAGATCGGGACCGACCCGAACCTTGTCGGACTGCCGGTCAACGTGGAGCTCGATCCCGCGCAGCTGCCGTTCGGCCAGATTCTCCAGCACCTGCAGCCAGTCGCCGCCCTTGCCCCGCTTCGAGTGGGGGCTGAGCAGGGTGATCATTTCCCGCATGGAATCAGCACTCTCGCTCGCGATGCGCTGGATCTCCACGAAGTCGTCGTGGTGGGACGCGCCGTCATCGGGATGACGGGTGACGATGTTGCAGAGCAGGGAGATGCTGCCGAGATTGGAGCCAATGTCGTCGTGCAGGTCCCGGGCCAGCCGCTCGCGCAGCTGCTCCTGCTCGCGGCGGTTGCGGCGCTTTTGCCGCCACACGGCGAGTCCACCTCCCAGAACGAGAAAGGCCCCCAGGCCGCCGGACAGCCGCGCCAACTGGTCTTGTGCTGCGGGTAGTTGCAGGGCCCGCTGCTCCAGGAGGGCCGCCTCTTCGGCCAGCAGTTCCCGCCGCTTGGCCAGCAGATCGAACCACTCAGGGAACTCCACCAGACGCTCTCCATGAGCATCCCCGTCGGTCAGGGAGGCCACCGACCAGCCGTCCTCCTCGGTCACGTCCGTCGCCTCGCACGGCACCCCCCGCGCCACGTTCACCCCATCGGAATACACCTGCACCTCCGCCAGGGCGAAGAGGAAGTCCTGCGCCCGCTGCCAGAGCCGTGTCGCGGTGATCCGCACGAACTGTCCGGGCAAGCCGTCGCCGGGGATGACGACGACGTTCTGCCCGGGAGCGGGGTTGTTCTTGCCTGTGTCAGCGAACCAGACCCGCTCATCGCTGAAGTCCGCAGCGTTGGCCACACCGATTTTCATCCGCGGTGGGTAGCCATAGGAGGCCCACGCCGGGAGGCCCTCCCGCACGACAGGGATGAGGCGAATCTCATCCATGTGCGCCCCTTCAGGCAGCTTCAAGGTGAGGCTCTTTTCCGCATCACCCCCGTCCTCCACACGGCTGTGATAGCCCTTCGTCGCCGAGGCGGCAGGCATGGTGGGCAGGCCCAGCGGCGTGCTCATGTCCACGAGGTTGGATCGTCGCCAGGCCACCGTCGCATCGCGGTGACTGCTGGCTTGAACCCTGGCCCCGACCGCCAGGTTCCGGTTTCCCGACAGCAGCATCAGCTCGGCCAGGGCCAGGACGGAGGGTGCCTCTTCCTGCCAGGACTTCGTCACCTTCAGGCGCACGCGCCGAATGGGACGTGGTTCGAACGACTGACTGACGGGATACACACCGGGATTGGGAAAATCGGCCGCCCGGTGATCCATCACGGTCCAGACCTCCGTGCCCTCCCCGGCATCGGCTTCAACGACGAAACGCTGGGGAAAGCCAAAGCCCTCGTTCGGTCGGCCGGCCCCCATGCTGACGGCGGGAATGAGCACCAGCCGATCCACGGTTTCGACCCGGGGCAGGATGACTTCCAGCCATTGCTGCTCCTGATCGGGCAGCATCGGAATGGTGGCGAAGCCGCCTCCCGCACCACTGGGCACCCCGGGCGGATCCGGGAGGTGGGGCAATTCGGCATGGATGGCATCCAACCGCAGGTCGGTCCGCCTCAGGCTGGGACTGATCCGCTCGCACAGGCGTTCCAGCCACGGGCGCTCCGCACCTGCTGCCCATGGAGCAGAAACGCAAAGCATCAGCGCGTGTGCCATCAGAGAACGCATCACCGCATCCTAGCGAACCGCACGGCAAAACGCCACGCCCGAATCCCCATGATGACTCCCCGTATTTACGTGGATTGTTCGATAGTGTCGAACTCTGCAAGAATCGGTCCATGATGAAAAGTGACCGTTCCCGCCCGTCCTCCGCTCTTGCCGACCGGATCACCCGGACCCTTCGTTCCATCGCACTCGTTTGCGCTGGCGCCTGGGTGTCCGGCACATCCCTCTCCACCGTTCGCGCGGGTACTTTCACCTGGGACGGTGGCTTTGGAAACGCCTCTTGGGGCCAAGCAAACAACTGGGTGGGCGACACCCTGCCGACCTTCGACAACACGGCCGATCTCATTTTCTGGTCGGCCACGGTTTCAGCGGATACCGCCATCATTGCTGATCGCACTGTCAGGTCGCTCACCTTCAATGACAGCATCGACGCCGCGACGATTGTTTACACTGCAAATGGCACCAGCGACACCACGGACCGGGTCCTGACTTTTGAGGCCGATTCCGGCAATGCGGGAATCACGGTAGATTCCGGAGCGGAAGGCAACATCACCATTGGCGCGACCAAGGGCACCATCGTCCTGAACAGTTCACTCGATGTCGTTCACAATGGAACGGGCATCCTGCTCGTGAACCGGGCCATCAGTGGGGCTGGCGGCATCACGAAAACCGGCACGGGCACATTGCGACTGAATCGCGGCAACAGCTTCACCGGGGGTGTGAACATCAACGAAGGCACGGTCCTCGACGACACCTATCTTGGTGGTGATTCCATGCTCGGGCTGGGCACTGGAACGGTCACTCTTGGGGGTGGCGAGTTGCTCTTGGAAAGGATCTACAACGCCAACCACAGCAGCGGCTTGACGGTCGACACCGCCGCCGCCACTTCGAGCACCCTCACGTACAACGACCTGAGTGCGGCCACGCGCAATTTCACGCTCGGCGGCACGGCCTCACTGGCAGGCAATCTCTTCGTCAACAATATCAGTTCCGCGGGTGGCGCAGATGTCATCGTCTGGAACAAGGCGACCTCAGGCGCGGGCACGCTCAGCTACAGCGGCACCAACGACGACGTGCTGAACAACACCAATGACAATCGCTTTCAAGTCTCCGGTGATCTCTCTGGCCTGACCGGGGGCATCGAAATTCGCAAGGGCACTTGGCTCGCGAACGGTGCAAACTCCCTCGGTGGCGGAGCCGTCAACATCGGCGTGACCGCCTCCGGCGACTCGGCAGCGATCAATTTGAATGGCAATTCGCCCACGGCGATTGCCAATGACATCAACGTGCGTTCCGGAGCCGGAACGCGTTTGATCAACAATGGCTCGGCGGCAAACGTCGGCTACACCGGGGCGATGACTCTGGACGGAACGCTGACGTATCAAGACAACGGCCAGGACGACGATTTCAATGGAGACATCAGCGGGACCGGAGGCTTGATCAAAAGAGGCGCCGGACTGCTTGATATTCGCGGCAACAACAACGGCTATTCCGGCAATGTCACGATTGAGGAAGGCACCTTGCGGACCATCAATACGTCGATCGGCGGTGGTGACATTTCGATTGCCGCCGGAGCCACCTACAATCACGCACAAACCTCGGGTTCGCTACTGCTCTCCAATAACATCTCAGGGGATGGAGCTCTCACCGTAGGCGGAGGAAACCTGATTGCCCTGAGCGGCAATATCACCAACACCGGTGACATCAATGTCAATGGCGGCACTAACTTCCGCATCGACAATGCTGCCCTCAACGCCTCGACAGCCCCCATCAGCCTGAACAACGCCAACGCCACCCTGCGCCTCAACGCAAGTGCGGCGGACCAAACCATTGCCAACTCCGTATCTGGCGCGGGCAAGCTCGTGAAGCAGGGCGATTTCACCAGCACCCTAACAGGCACCAACAGCTATTTAGGCACAACAGATATCAATACGGGCACCCTGATTGTGAATGGCAACAACAGCGCCGCTACGGGGGTGCTGACCGTCGCTTCGGGCGCAACTCTCGCTGGCAGTGGCACCATCGGCGGTGCCAGCACCGTGCTCGGCACCCATACCCCAGGCACCAGCCCCGGCGTCCAAAGCTTTGTCTCTGATCTGACCTACAGTGGAGGCGCTTCCGCCGTCGTCTGGGAATTGACGGCCAACACGGCCTCCCTCGGTGATCGAGGCACCCTCTTTGACGGCATTGATGTGGGTGGAAACCTCGACTTTCTGGGAGCGACGACCCTCACGCTCGACTTCGATCTCGCTGGCAGCTCGGTCGACTGGTCAGATCTCATCTGGGGAAGCAACCAGTCTTGGCTGCTCTATGATGTGGCGGGAACCACCACCAATCTGTCCAACTTCTCGATTTTCGCCGCAGACTGGGCCGACAAGGACGGCGATCTTTTCAATACGGTTCTGACGGGCTCAACCTTCGGCCTCAGCCAAGTCGGCGACGATGTGTACCTCAACTTCAATTCCGGCACCATCATCCCCGAGCCCAGCCGCATGATCCTAGTGGGAATGGCCGCCTTCGGTCTGCTACTGCGCCGTCGCCGTCCCTGAACCCCGCATTCACGGGGATCGACTTTGCGGGGCGCTTGTGGCAGATCATGACTCTGTGATGCGTGCTGCCGTCTTTCTGTCTCTCCTCCTACCGCTGCAAATGCTCCGCGGCGGTTTGCCGGAGCCTGCTCCCAAGGCGGTTCCCCTGCTCGCCGACACCGCATTCGCCGAAGGCTTTGGCGCGGCCTTCATCTATGGCAAACGGGATGACGATGGCGTGGTGCGCTCGTATCGCGACATCGCGCCCTGGCAGGCGCATTTGATCCCGGAGGGGCCGGTGAAGAACCTCGCATCCTTTCAAACGCATTCCTGGGATTTCCAGGAGGGTCTGCACCACAACTACACCAACAAACGCGGCGAATACGTTCGCGAGCTGCATACCCACCGCCTCGTGGTGAATCACGTCATCGAGGTCAACACGCCGGAGAAGCTCCAGTTCGCCCAGTTCAACAACGACGGCCTCGCCAAAGACGATCCGCAGCGCAACACCAAGCTCGTCAAACGGATCACCAGTGACCGCCGCGGCACGTTGCGCCTCCACTACAACTCGCAGAACGAAATCCGCAATGCCGCGACCGCGCACACCGCCCAGTGGGCACGCGACACCTGGCCACACCTGCTGGTGAACCAGCGCTTCGATCAGCCCATCGCCATCGCAGACTATGCGCAGCTCGACTTTGCCGTCAGCTTTCAGGTGGCTGAAATGAAACGCCTCTCGCCCTGGCCCGGAGCCAACCGCTCCAGCATGAACCTCAACTTCATGTTCCATCTCAAACACCGCACCGACCCCGCGCAGAAGCTCTTCGTCGGCATGATGCTCTACACCAGCAGCGACTCGAAATACCAACCCCATCTCGGCGTCGAGCAGCATGGCATGGTCTTCTACCGCGAAAGCGTCACCCGCGACCAACCCCAACCTGAACTCGGACAACGCCGCACCATCACCCGCGAGCTGCGCGACATGATCGGCGAAGCGCTGAAGCAGGGCCACGAGAAACACCCCGCACTCTCCACCAACCCCGACGACTTCCTGCTCGCCAATTTCAGCATCGGTCTCGAAGGCATGGGGCATTGGCAGACGGAGTGCGAGATCAGCGATCTCTCGTTCGAGGGCCAGCCCGCATCTCGGGACTGACGCCCAACCGCCTCCCGTATTTACGTGGAGGCAATCGGTCTGCCATATTGCGTTTTACTCTCTCACCGTTCTCCAACCATGCAGACCCGTCGTCATCATCTCCAGCAACTCCTCGGCACTGCCGCCCTCGGCGGTCTCTCGCCTCTTTCCGCGCAGACAGCTCCCGCCAAGGGCAAGCGCCCGGCTCCGTCGGAGCGCATCACCATGGCCCTGCTCGGTTGTGGCTCCCAAGGCACCAATGACATGCGCGGCTTCCTTCAGGATGATCGCGTGCAGGTCGTCGCCGTCGCGGATCCCGAGCGCGAAAGCCGCCGCTACAAGCAGAGTTTCAAATCCGCTTTCGGACGTGAACCCGCCCGCCGCACCGTCGATGCTCACTACGCCGAGCAGCAGGGCAAATCAGGCGCAGGCGACTTCTGCAAGGCGTATGAGGACTTCCGCGAGGTGCTCGCTCGCGACGACATCGACGCCGTGCTCATCGCCACGCCGGACCACTGGCATGTGCCCATGAGCATTCTCGCCGCGCGTGCCGGAAAACACATCTACTGCGAGAAACCCGTCGCGCTCACCGTCGCCGAAGGTCGTGCTCTTTGCGGCGAGGTGGAGAAGGCCGGCGTTCGCTTTCAGGTCGGCTCCCAGCAGCGCAGCGACATCCGCTTTCGCATGGCCTGCGAGTTCATCCGCAATGGACGCCTCGGAAAAATCAAGCGCATCACCGTCGGCCTATCCAGCAACAATCGCGACAACAACGGCCACGCCGCCGAGTTCGCGCCAGCCCCCGTGCCTGCGTCGCTGAACTACGATCTCTGGCTAGGTCCCTGCGTTGGCGAACTGCCCTTCTGTCCCGCCCGGCTGCACAGCAACTGGCGCTGGCTCTGGGCGCATGGCGGCGGCAATGTCACCGACTTCGGCGCACATCACCTCGACATCATGCAGTGGGCGCTCGACATGGATGGCAGCGGTCCCGTCGAGTATTTCAATCCCAAAGCCCAATGGCCTGCCAAGGGTTCGTTTTATCAAACGCCCGAGCTGTTCTCTTTCCAGGCGCGTTACGCGAATGGTGTGGAAGTCACCGTCACCGACGGTCAGGCCAACAAGAACGGCATCCTCTTCGAAGGCGAGGACGGTCGCACGCTCTTCGTCAGCCGCGGCGTCATCCGCAGCAATCCGGCCGATCTCCTGAAGGACCGGATCCGGCCCGACGAGATCCATCTTTATGAAAGCAAATCCCACAGCGGCAATCTCATCGACTGCATCCTCGAAAATCGCAGCACCATCTGCCCGCCCGAAGTCGGTCAGCGCAGTGCCACCATCGCGCACCTCGGCAACATTGCCCTGCGCCTCGGTCGTGATTTGAAATGGGATCCCGCCACCGAAACGATCCTCAACGACGACGAAGCCAGCAACCTGCTGGGCCGTCCACTGCGGGAGCCCTGGGACGTCATCAGTCAGGCCTAATTCTTCCACTTCTCACACCATGACAAATCATCGCCGCCGCATCCTCCTCGCCGCTGCTGCCCTTCCATGCCTCACCCTGTTCGCGCAAGACGGCAGCGCGGAATGGATCTCCCTCTTTGATGGCAAAACGATCACCGGCTGGAAACCCACTGCGAAGAGCGGCCACAGCCGCGCCAGTGGCAACAAGACTGGCGGACACTGGCACGTGGAAGACGGTGCCATCGTCGGCAGTCAGGACACCCCGAACAACGGTGGTCTGCTGCTCACCAACGAGGTCTATGGCGATGTCGAAGTCTCGCTGGAGATGAACAACGACTTCGGTCCCGACAGCGGCCTCTTCCTGCGCTGCACCCAGGACGGACGCGGCTACCAGTGCCTCATCGATTATCACAAAGGCGGCACCATCGGCGGCATCCTCGGCGAGCGGATCTGGAAACGACGCGGCGTGCGGAACTTCACCTTTGGCGAATCGCCGGAGGTCATCACGCTGAATGAGAACGCGCAGCCCTGCCCCGTCACACCGGAGCAGTGGAAGACGTTTTGGAAGCTCGGCCAGTGGAACGAAATCCGCGCCCGCATCACCGCCGATCCACCGATCATCACCACCTGGGTCAACGGCACGCAGATCCTCACCCACACCGAACCCAAATCCGTTCATCCTGCCAAAGGCCACATCGGCCTGCAAATCCACGGCGGTCCTGCCGGAGCCGGTGGCGTCGTGCGCTATCGCAACATCCGCATCAAGAGATTGTGAAGACTGTGATCACAGCCCTGCTCGGGACGATCGGCATCATCTGTCAGGCGGAGGTCATCGGGGCTCCGGCATTGCGCCCCAACGTCGTCTTCATCGTCGCCGATGATCTCGGTTGGAGCGACACCACACTCTACGGCACGACGAAGCTTTACCAAACGCCGAACATCGAGCGCCTCGCGCAGCGCGGGATGACCTTCACCCGCGCCTACGCGGTCAGTCCGTTGTGCTCGCCAACGCGCGCCAGCCTCATCACCGGGCTGCATCCGGCACGGCATGGCATCACCACGCCGGGCTGCCACCTTCCCGAGGTTCATTTGAAAGCCTGGTCGCTGCCCAACGGCCCCGTGCCAAGCAAGGTCACCACCAGCAAAAGCGCCACCCGTTTGGACACCAGCTATCGCACGCTCCCGGAGGCGCTGAAGGAAGCGGGATACGCGACCGGGCACTTCGGCAAATGGCATCTCGGCCCCGAGCCCTACTCGCCGCTGGAGCATGGCTTCGACGTGGACATTCCACACACGCCGACTGCCGGTCCGCCCGGCGGTTACTTCGGCTGGAGCACGGAGACGATGAAACCCAACACGCCGCGCGAGCACATCGAGGACCGCATGGCGGCCGAGGCCTGCGCCTTCATCGAGCAGCATCGCGATGAGCCCTTCTTCCTCAACTACTGGCAGTTCTCCGTGCACTCGCCATTCCAGGCGAAAGGACCGCTGATCCAAAAATACCGAAAGCGGATCGATCCCAAAAGCCCGCAGCGCAGCCCCACCTACGCCGCGATGGTCGAGACTTTTGATACCGCCGTCGGCACGCTGCTCGACACGCTCGACCGTCTCCAGATCGCCGACCGCACCCTCATCGTCTTCACCTCCGACAACGGCGGCAACATGTATAACAAGGTCGATGGCACCGCTCCCACCAGCAACGCTCCGCTGCGCGGCGGAAAAGCCACGCTCTGGGAAGGCGGTGTGCGCGTGCCTTGCGTTGTGGTCTGGCCGGGAAACATCGAACCTGGAACCCGCAGCGACGCGCTGATCGACAGTTGCGACTTCTACCCGACGGTTCTCGATCTGCTAGATCTCGAATCGCCGCCGGATCAGCGATTCGACGGCGCGAGCTTTGCCCCAGCCCTGCGCGGTCAGCCCTTCGAGCGCCACACGATTTTCAGCTACTTCCCGCACGCGCTTCCCGTGCCTGACAACCTGCGCCCCGGCATCACGGTGCATGAAGGCGACTGGAAACTGTATCGCGTCTTCCACAACGGCGAGGCCGGTGCCCACCAGTGGAAGCTCTACCACCTCAGCGAAGACCCCGGTGAGCGCCGCGATGTGGCGGCCGACCATCCCGACCGCGTCCAGCGCATGGACGCCCTCATCGAATCCTTTCTCAAAGACACCCACGCCATCGTTCCGCAACCCAACCCCGACTACCTGCCGCCGGAGCAGCGTCGTCCTTCCGGCAAAAAGTGACCCACTCGATTAACCGATCTTTCCAACGCCTCGCGATGACCTTCGCGCTGATCTTATCGATCATCACGCCGCTACCAGTCACCCTTCACGGCGCTCCCGACGGAGCAGTTGCGGAAGCCGTCGACCCATCCACTTCGGCTTGGAATCCACAGTTCGATCAGCGAATCCGTCAGGACTCCTTCATGCGCTCCGGCGCCGCGTTCGCCCACCTGCCCAACGGCGGCATGCTTCGCTTTTCCGCCAATCGGACTTCGGTGAGTCGTGATGGCGGCGAAACGTGGTCGGAGCCGTTGCCCGTGCCTGTGGGTGAAGGACACAGCGTCGGCGCTGCCAAGTTGTCCGTCTCTGCCGAGGGGGTGTTCGTGCTTGCCTACATGAATTCGGCGGAAGACGTTTGGGAGTGGGACAGCACCACCAACGAGATGAGCGCCCAGTCGAAACTGCCGGTCTATGCCCTGCGCAGTTCCGATGGAGGAGTCACGTGGAGCGATCCGGTGTGCATCTTCAACGGCCGTGCCGGAGCGTTGACCGACATCATTACCACCCGGGAAAACACGATCGTATTGCCGATCACCGGTTACCACCGTGAGCCGAGTCGTGCGGTGCAGTTCGTCATGGTTACGGCAGATCAGGGCAGCACGTGGACGCAGCGCATCATCGATATCGGCGGGCATGGCCATCACGATGGAGCCATGGAGCCAACGATGGTCGAACTGAACGACGGACGGTTGTGGATGCTGATCCGCACCACGCACGACTGGTTTTACGAGTGCTTCTCGTCTGACGGAGGGCTGACATGGACCAGCCCGGTGCAGACCGAAATCAGCGCAAGCAGCTCTCCCGGGATGATCCGACGCCTAGCCAGCGGACGGCTCATGCTGGTGTGGAATCGCGTGCGCCCCGAAGGCGTCGACGAGTCAATGTGGAGTACGCAACCTCTGGCCCGACGAGGTGGCGGATTCGCCATCAAGCCGTCGAGCTGGCATCGCGAAGAGGTTTCACTCGCGTTTTCTGACGACGACGGGACAACCTGGAGCAAACCCGTGGTGATCGCCCGGCAGAAAGGCGGCTGGCTGAGTTATCCAAGCCTGTTCGAGTCGACGCCCGGTGAGATCAAGCTGTCGCTCGGCTACAATATGGAAATCGTCTCCGGTCCCAAAGCCGTGCCGCGTGGGGCCCTTTTCCTCGCCCTGCGCGAGGAAGATTTCACTACCCCCGGGAGCGAAGGGCTCAGCGGAAAAGGTTCCGGCAAAAAGTAATCCACTCCATGAATCCGTCTTCCAGACTCCTCGTCCTCATCCTCGCGTCGCTCGGCGTTTGTGTTTCCACTTTCGCCACACCGCCCAACGTCATCGTCATCTTCACCGACGATCAAGGCTATGCCGACCTCGGTGTGCAGGGCGTGCGCAGCGATTTGAAAACCCCGCACCTTGATGCCCTCGCCGCCTCCGGGGTGCGCTGCACCTCCGGATACATCACCGCGCCGCAGTGCTCGCCGTCGCGCGCCGGGCTGCTCACGGGACGCTACCAGCAGCGCTTCGGCCTCGAAGAAATCGCCGACACACCGATGCCCGCCGGGGAACGCACCCTTGCCGAAAGGCTCAAGCCCGCAGGCTACGTCAGCGGCATGGTGGGCAAGTGGCATCTCGACGCCAGCCCGTCGTCCGTCGCCTGGATCAAGCGTAATCCGAAGAGCGTGATTCGCACACCGGGACAGCCGTTGCGCATCCGGGAACCGGCGCGTCTCGCCTTTTCGCCCGCCGGACAAGGCTTCGACGAGTTCTACATGAACAACCGCGAACGCCGCTGGGCCAACTTTCGTGCCGATGGCACCAGCTTGAAGCCCGAAGGCGAATGGATCACCGAAACCACCGGCGACCGGCTCGATGACGAAACCGCCGGCGCACTCGCCTTCATCGAGCGCAACCACGCGAAACCCTTCTTCCTCTACCTCACCTACAGTGGTCCGCACACGCCACTCGCCGCGACGGCGGAGCGACTGGCGCGCTTCCCCGGCGAGATGCCGGAGCGCCGCCGCACCGCGCTGGCCATGATCGCGACGATGGATGATGGCGTGGGTCGCGTCATGGAGGCACTGCGCAAATACGGCCTCGAAGAGAACACGCTCATCGTCTTCACCAGCGACAACGGCGCACCGCTGAAGATGACGATGCCCGACGCGCCGATGACAACCGGCCCCGACGGCAAGCAAATCGAGGTCGGCGGCTGGGATGGCTCGATGAACGAACCGCATCTCGGCGAAAAAGGCATGCTCACCGAGGGCGGCATCCGCGAGGCCTTCCTCTGGTCGTGGCAAGGCGTACTGCCCGCTGGAAAAGTCTATGACCCCCCCGTCTCCTCGCTCGACATCGCCGCCACCATGCTGACTGCCGCAGGCGTCGATGACCACAGCGATCTCGACGGCGTCAACGTGCTGCCTCACCTCAAAGGCGACCTTTCCACCCCACCCCACGACGCCCTCTACTGGCGCTTTTGGAAACAAGCTGCGATCCGCGCTGGCGACTGGAAACTCCTCCACCTCGGCGATGGCACCGACCTCCTATTCGACCTCACCCAGCCCGATCCCGAGACCAAAAACCTCGCCGCCGAGCATCCCGAAAAAGTCGCCGAACTCCGCAACAAACTCGACGCCTGGACCCAACAACTCCGTCCGCCCGGCCTCCCCAAAAACGGCATCCAGCGCGAGCGGCAATGGTATCAGCATTACCTTCAGCATCCGGCCCCAATCAAGCCATGAGGACTTCCCGGGCAAGACACCCTCATTCTCGTGGTTCAGTGGCGAAGATCTTGGGTTGTCTCGAATCATCGTGTGATGATGGAGATCAAGCAGTATCTTCATTATGCACCTCGCATAGTAAAGCTGCTTTGAGAGGTGCCATTACAGGATCGGCCGTGGGAAACTTGTTTCATCGGCAAGATAGAGTCAAGCCTGTGCCTTGCGTCCGAAGGACTCGCCCCACTTAATCTAGGTTGGCCGTTTGTCAGTGAAGAGAGGAGTACTCAATATTGTTTGCTGTTACCGAAACAAGCTGGGTTGCTTCCAAGATCTCCAGCTTATGGGGGTCAAAGAATACCACATTGAACCCTCCGTTGTGCATGGCGCTTTTGTAACGAATGCCATCGTAATTAGCATTCAGGATAACTTCTGCAAGGTATTGTGTTGGAATGTATTCAATGTCGGCCAACGCTGGAGAAACTGGCTTGGATAGTTCTCGGTTCAGGATTCCAAGAAGAGCATTCTTTTCGATTTCCAGACGTAGATCGGGGTGTTCGAACGCACTCTCGATTTGAGTTATCCGAGTCAGGTCGATAAGTTGAAGGTTTTTCGTTGGTTTCACCTGTGCAATCGACACCGCTGCACCAAGAAACGGACGAATCTCAGAAACTGCGGTGATTTCCTTTTCCGCTACGTAGAGGTAGGGGATTCCGGCAGGATTAGCCCGTCCTGCTGTGGCCTTTATTCTGGGCGGCACTCCCATGTTTTTTGCTTCAAACGGTTTTGCAACCCAAAAGGCCTCCTCAATGCCTCCAAGTCTGGCGCGGAAAAATCTGGTCTTCGGCTTTACAAAAACGGATATCTCGTGAAGAAACTGCGGCAGCCAATCCTTTGGATCGGACATCAGGCCTAGTGTCTCTGGGATGAACCGGCGCTTCCATTTGATACTCTCAGTAAACTGATCCCAAATATCCTCTTCGGAGGAGTGGAAAATAGAATCTTCAATCGCGGCCCAAGGTTCACAGCTTCTGTATCCGTCGGCATCACCAGACTTTGGGTCGAATCTACGAATCGTATCAAGTAGTCTACATCGGACGGTGTCGGAAAGGGAGTCATTGAACACGCTCCATCCACTTCGCTCCTCAATACACTCCGGCAGCGTAGTGTCTTCGACGACGGAATGTTTTCCATCTTCCACCGGATCAAATAGGTCAACTAGCGGCTGAAACATCTCATGCAGATCAACAGCCAAAATAGCCTTCACCTGGCGAGAGCCACAAAAGTCACACGTTCCGGTGCGCCCTTTTTTTCTCACGTGCTTAACCAACACCGGATCGGCAAAGCATTTCTCGCAGCACTTCACAGGTTAGCTTTGAAAAGGCGTTTCGATGCGTCAGATGCATCTAAAGTGTCGAGTAGCCAAGGTCTCATGCAAAGGCTTTCGGGTGGGGGCTCAGTGGTAGTGATTATGTATTGGAAGTTGGGTGCTCGATTGCCATCAAACGCGATTTCCATTTCTCGAAGAAAGAGAAAGAATTTTTGGTAGATCTCTGCCGACATGTCTGCCTCACGAGGACCATCGTGAATGAGGAAACGCGGATGAAAGCCTGCTCCCTCAAGACTGCTCAGCATCGCAGCGATATCGAAAGCAATGATTTTGACCGTTTCAATGGCGGCGCTCGTCAACGGGCCGTTGTATTCGACCGACAGTGCGATTGCTCGGCCAGCGAAGTCAGCTTTGGCCGACAGCGAGGCACCCAAGACCGCGCGAATCAATTGTTCGTATACCTCAGAGAACCGGCTCATCGTCTTTCTATGTTGCTTCCGAATCTGTTCCTGGCGCTTCCGCGAATCCTCGATTTCACTGATCGTTACGGCAATGTCCTTGGCCAGCCTCTGAGAATCGTCCCACGTTTCCCGTGCATTTTCTGCCATCCCTCTGAAGGACTCTAATTTTTGGCGCTCTTTTGTTATCTCCTGAATCCCTTTCAACTGTCGCCTTTGGAGATCGGCGAGTTTGTTGCGGCTTTCACGGGCCGTCTCGGCTGCTGCGAAGAAGAGCGACGCTTTTTGTGGCACCTCTTTGCTTAAGTCATCGATAATCCTGATCAACGCTTCAACTTTGTCACGTGAATCGTCAGTTTTCACCGGCGCTTCGAGTTCTGGGTGCCGTTCAAAGGCCAGCCGGCATTGGGACTGCCGAGCCAACTCAAGTGGGACAGAGCAAAACCCCTTCGCGGGCGGGCGGCTTGCAAGGTATTCTTGGTAGCTTTCGGGAGTGATCTCCTTCTTTAGCATCTGAATCGTCTTCCTGTGGTTCTCAATCGCTTGAACCACATCTTCTTGCCGCTGCTTGGCAGCCTCCGCTTTGGATTCATCGAGCCGCCACCTCTCCTGAGCGTCATGGATTTCATCGGTCCCGGGAAGCTTGCTCGCTTCTGTATCCAAAACCTTCGTGCGCATATCCAACTCAGTCTTGACCGCCTGATAAAATAGCGAATCGCCAAGGTCTGGCAATTGGACCCCAAGAGCAATTTTTAGGCGTTCACGGTCGATTGATGCCTGATGCTGGAGTTTCGGCAACAGGGCTTCACTATGCTTATTTTTTGCCAGCAGTTTTGCATGGGATTCCATCTCAGATTGCTCGCGTTCCGACACCAGCGCTAGAACGGCACGCATTAGGTACTGGCGGTCACCACCCGAACTCCCCGGCGACTCGGATTCACTCATTTTGTTGCGCCAGTCGTCGAGACTGCTGTAACGACATTCCTGATCCCGCGCAAGCCATGGCAAAACGTGAGCCCAAGTGATCGGCACCCCTGTTGACGCAAAACGTTTCACCGGCAGAGGAGATAATACCGCTTGCTCAATAGCTTTGCGATAGTCTTCAAAAGGAACCCTGACGGAATCATCAAAGAGTCGGTCCAACGTCCTTCCAGGGATGGCGAAAGGATGAGGGCCCAAGCCGAGAGGGCGACCGACCACCCAAGGATTTCCCTCAACGTACACTTCTGCAACAACCCAACCTGCGTTGTTGAACTTCGCGCGCACTCCGTCACGCAAGGCACTATTGCCATAGTTGTCTTCACCAAGCACATATCGCATCAATCGGCAGAATGTCGTCTTTCCGGTGGCATGCCCCGACATGCCATCTTCGTAGAGTTGAGCAGTCTTGCTTCTATCCGCTGGTTTTGCCCACAAGATGTTCAAACCAGGTTTTAGAATGAGAGAGCGAATGACCTCAGAATCGGCTTTGAGATCGCGCACCAATCTGAGTTCTCGGACCCAGATCACTGGCGTTGGCCGGTCTTTGCTGGGTTCAATACTCCGTTCCGAAGGGAACCTAAGATGAGATTGTGAGTTCATAGAAGGAATTCACTATCTTGAACCAAATCTGTGATGCTGTCGCCATTTTTGCGTCGCTAGCGATTCGGGCGAGATCCCCCGCATCGCCCCCCGTATTTACGGGGTAGAGAAGAGTCTCGGTGGGTCCGTTGATTGTGGGTGTTCTCACTCTCGTTCTTCGCCGCCGTTGTGGCAGCCAGTCCTCCTGTCGTGCCTCCCGCTCCACGCATCGAATGCGATGCCGCGATGTTGGATCGGGCGCGTCAACGCATCGAGGCGAAGGCGGAGCCGTTTCACAGCTACTGGCAGCTCGCTCGTGCGGAGGCGGTGGAAGGATTGAGCCTAACGCCAAAACCCTACCTCGGTCGTGACGCACTGGCTTTTCATGGTGAAGCGCAAACGCAGGGCATCGCCGCACGACTGCTCGCCTATCAATGGCGATTGGAAGACGATGCCGCTGCGGGTGCTCATGCGGTGGCGTTGCTCGATGGGTGGGCGAGCGCGATGCCGCTGCCTGGATCGGATTTCGATCCCAAAGTTCGAATGCCCAACGCCGGCATGGATGTCGCGAGGGGAATGCTGCCCTTTGTCGCTGCATTCGACCTGCTGGACGGACATCCAGCACTGACGACGGAAAAGCGCGTGCGCATCGAGGCGTGGTTTCGCTCGCTCGTGGACGTCGTGAAGGAGGGCATTCGCCGCTGGGAAGCCAACGACGACTTTGGTGGGCAGCATTTTCAGAATCATCATGTCTCTCACACGCTCGGGCTGGCGCTGTTCGGCGCGGCATTGCGGGATGACACGCTGATCCAGCTCGCGCTCGATTCCCCGGACAACCCGAAGGACTTCAAGGAACTCGTCGCCGGACTCATCCTCATGCCCGGCGATGAACCGCTCGGCGGTCTGCGTGGCAAACCGCTCCATGCGGGCGAGATCGACGACCGCGTGCGCACCGGTAGCGGCGCGGGCCTGACCTACTGCCATCTGTCGATGACGCTGCTGCTCTACACCGCCGAACTCCTCACCCGCGTCACCGGCGAGGACTGGGTGAACTGGACCGCGCCCGGCGGCGAATGCCTGCGCCTGCCCTTCACCTTTTACAGCGACTTCTGGCGTCTGCGAAATGCGCACCTCCATGGCGACTACTACTTCCGCGACCAGCCCCACATTCAAAACAACACGCCCTTTCTCGGCAGCTTCGAGGTCGCGCTCCACCATTGGCCCGAGGTTCCCAATCTGAAAGCCATCGTCCGCTCCATGAACCGCGCCCGAACCCCGCGCTCCTGGCTCTGCTACTACGGCCTGCCTCTCCTCACTCACGGTACCGACCGACCATGACCCGACTCACCACGCTCACCGTCTTCCTCTGCACTCTCAACGGTTTCACCCGGGCTGCGGAAACGCTGCTGGAGACGGGCACGTTTCCCGGCGATGTGAACGTTGAGATCGTCGATGCGGACGGCAGCACCTGGGTGCGCATGGTGGGCGAACCCATTGTCGAAGTGCGGGAGAACCGCTTCCTGCGGCTGCGCTCGAGCCCGGCGAACGATCACTGGCTCGGCACCTCGAACAATCCCATGGATCTCGGCTGGGACTATCACGACAAGAAGGCCAAGGGGCTGCGCAACACGCATCGCGAGGCAACGGTGAGTGCCACCGGGTTTAGCCTGACGCTTCTCGGTGACAAACCCCAGGCCCCCGGCGTGTATCAGCGCAATGTGCTGGAGGCAGTGTGGAATCCGGACTACAGCGGCTTCGACTACACGCTCACATCGACACTTCACGGCTCGCTGAAGAGCTGGCGGTCCGTTTCAGGCTGGGCGCAGCAGGGCCGGGCACAGCCGCTGGATTTCCACATCGAGCGTATGTCGCGGCTGGATCGCGTGTTCAATGACAACCCGAATGGCAATCTCTATCACGGGCTCATCTACCCCTCCGCCACGGGAGAGAGCCTTTGGCTGCCGAAGCTCGGCGTGCCGCGCACCATGCTGAAGGGCGACTACTTTTATGACTTTCACCTCGCCGCCGGACAGAGCTTTCTCCTGCCCGATCCAGACGAAGGGGGCTGGTCGGTCCGCATTGAAAAAGCCACCGGGAAACCGCGCATCGAGGTCTGCTGGTCGTGGTATGACCTGCATCATGTCATGACCGGGGCGATCCCGCTGCAAAGCGAGAACGGGCAGTTCGAGTCCACCTACCAGCTTCGGTTCGCCCGCGTCAGCGCCGACGTTTGCCGCGAGCGACTCGCCGCTGCGACCGAGCTCCCCTGGCGGGAGCATCCCACCTATCAGTTGCCGGTTTTCGAACCCATCAATCGCTTCGACCGGCAGTTTGGCGGCACTGACTGGACCGATCCCTGGTTCCGAAGCAGCGAGGAATGCATCTGGGATCGTGAAGTGGGATACGACACGCATGGCGGTTCGCTGCGGATCTCCCGCACCACCTCCGGTGGTGGTGCAGCGTGGTATGGCGTCTTTGTGGGGCGCCCGCATCGCTTCGAGGACATCGCGGGGAAACGCTGTCGAGTTAGCGCCCGGGTAAAAACCCGCGACTGCACGGGCGCGGTCACCATCGGCGTTGGCCAGACCTTCACCTGGAGCACGATCTATGGCGTCAACATCTCCGGCGTGAAACCGACCTCCACCTGGATCCACTCCGAGCGCCTGTCCGGAAACAACGACTGGACCGAGTTGAGCTTCGAATACATCGCCAAGGAAAAAGGTGCCGACACCTGGTTCTTCGACCTCAAAGGCACCGGCACGGCCTGGTGCGACAACTTCACCATTTCCGTCCTGCCATGACACGATTCCTCGCACTGCTTCTCCTTTTTTTCACCGGCCTCGCGCACGCCGCCGACCGTCCCAACTTCCTCGTTATCACCTGGGAGGATGTTTCTCCGCGCTTCGGCTGCTATGGCGACAAGCTCGCGCACACTCCGGCTGTGGATCAGCTCGCTGCCGAGGGCATCCGATTTGATCAGGCCTACTCCGTCTCCGGTGTCTGTGCGCCGAGCCGTTCCTCCATCATCAGCGCGCGCTGGCCGGTCTCGCTCGGCAGTCAGCACATGCGCAGCGAGGTGGCGCTGCCGCCGAACCTGCGCTGCTTTCCCGCCTACCTGCGCGAGGTCGGTTACTACTGCATCAATCCCGGCAAGCTGGACTACAACTTCAAAGCCCCCGCCGACACCTGGGACGCCGTGGGCCCGAAGGCTGAGTGGTCGAATCGTCAACCGGGCCAGCCCTTCCTCGCCGTGTACAATCTCGTCGAGACGCATCAAGGCCCGTCCCAACGCCAAAGCACCGCTGACCGCCAGCGCGAGCGATTGCCCAAGGACATCGTCGTCACACCCGATCAGGTCAGCGTGCCCGGCTACTTCCCCGACACCCCCGGCGTGCGCCAGCAGCTCGCCAACGTTTACAACAACATCGCCTACGCGGATCGCATCACGAATGGCTTTCTGAAAAAGCTTCGCGATGAAGGTCTCGAAGACGACACCATCGTCATCGTCTATGGCGATCACGGCGACGGCATCCCGCGTGTGAAATGTCATCTCTACCACGAGAGCCTGCGCGTGCCGCTCGTGGTGAAAATCCCCGCGAAGTTCCGCTCGGCCGACACGCCCGCGCCCGGCAGCGCCGTTGATGATCTCGTCACGCTCATGGACCTCGGCCCCACGCTGCTCAGTCTCGCCGGAGTGGCACCTCCCGCCGATTGGGATGGCCGCGCCTTCCTCGGTGCGCATCGACAACCTGCTCCGCCGTTCCTCTACGGTCACCGCGACCGCATCGATTTTTTCAGCAACGATCAGCGTTGCGTCTTCGATCAGCGCTGGCACTACATCCGCGATTTTCGCCCCGACCTGATGCCTCGTGGCCCCAGTCACAGCTTCGAAATCTCCGCGATCCTGCAGGACTCCCAGCGCCTTCATCAACAGGGCAAGTTCACCGGCCCGCAGGCCTCCTGGCTGGAGAAAACGGGCATCCCCGAAGAACTCTTCGACACCCAAGCCGATCCGCGTTGCCTGCACAACCTCGCCACCGATCCCGCCCAGGTCGAACGCCTCGCCGCCATGCGCGGTGCATTGCGCGACTGGCAGACGCGAGTGAAAGACCTCGCCTTCCTGCCTGAGTCGATGCAGACCCGGCTCGCCAGCGAACACGGCAGCGCCACCGCCATTCCCGCCGCGCTGCTCGCCAAGCTGCCCGACCTCGCCGACGCCCCGCTTCAGGGCAAAACCGCGCTGCCGAAGCTCAACGCCGCCCTCGATTCCTCCAACGCCGCCGAACGCTTCTGGGCCGTGCTCGGTTTGGGAACGATCCACGACACCGATAGCATCCCCGCTTTGCAAAAGCATCTCAGCGATCCCGATCTCACCGTCGCCACCACCGCCGCGTGGAGCCTGCATCGTCTCGGCCAAACCGACACCGCCAGCCTCGACGCCCTCCGCCGAGGTCTCAAAAACCGCAGCCCCTTCGCGCAGCTCGAAACGCTGCAACTCGTCCACCACATCGGCCCCGCTGCCGCGCCCTTGAAGCCCGACCTGCAACGCCTCACCCAAGCCAAAACCCCTCCGCTCTACGCCCGCCAGATCGGCTACGCGGCGGAGTTCGCGCTCAAAGCCACCCAGCAGAAATGACTCCCATCACCCGCCGCCATCGTGACACAGACACTCCTGTCTGTGTCACTTCCCGCCGCCATTTTTTCCGCACCTCCGCTGCTGCCAGCGTTGCCGCATTCGCCAGGCCCTCGGCATTGGCCCAGCAACAAGTTAGAGCATCTCCAAAGCCATGCCCGGCATCGGCTTGGCAAAAGCATGGAATCGTTCTTGAAGCGACCGAGCCATGGGAAAGTGGCCTCTTTCAAAACTTCACCACCGTGGCGGAGCCGCTGCAGGAAGACACGTGGCGCCTTTGGTATTCGGTGGGAGGCGGCAAAGACGGTTTCAATGTCGCCCTCGCCGAAGGCGCACCCGGCAGGCGATGGAAAAAGACTCCTGCGGTCCTTTCCGCCGGCGATCCGCCGGATGCCCCGCTCGCGATTGGCAATCTGCCGGCGGGTTGGCGTCCCACGCAGGCCGTTCATGTTCTGCTCCGGGACGGACGGCACCGCATTTACTTTTGGGCGCACGGACCTCGCATCGTCCGCTACCTTGCGGCCGAGAGTGACGACGGCCGACGCTACCGGGTGCTGGATCCGTCCCGCGGCGTCCTTTACCACCCGCATGACCGCGCAGCTTGGGGTGTGGCATCGCCGGACGGTGTGCTGTTTCACGCGGAGCACTCACGAGAACGCCCGACAGATGAACCACTCGCGCTGCCGCGTCAGATTTCCAACGATGCCACCAATGTCTACCAACTCCCGGACGGCAGTTTTGAAATGTATTCCGTCGCGCTGGTGCGCGTGCCGCAGACCGACCCTGCCTACATCGCGCACGACAACGTACCTGGATACTTGCGCGTGGTGGATCGCTACGCTTCTGCCGACGGCGTGAACTTTGAAACCCGCCATCGCGTGATTCAGCGGGATGCCGATGATCCGGCGGACATGCAGTTCTACTACCTTTCGCAGACCCTCACACCTCAAGGCCGTGTGGGAATGCTCGGTCACTATCGTTGCGATGAGCAGACCATGGATCTCGAATGGTGTTTCTCGCCGGACGGAAAGACATGGGAGCGCCCGAAACGCCAGGCATGGCTGCCGCGGAGCGAACCGCCCGCACCCGACTGCCTCGGCATCTACGCCAACAGCCGCCTCGTCCATCACGGTGGACGCTGGCATCTTTTCTACACCGCATTCAACAGCACCCACAATGGCAAAACCGCCCACGGCGCTCCGCGTCAGGTCGTGATGCACGCCTCGACGGACTCCATTTGGGCATGAGCGTGTCCCCTCAGCGCAGCCATCGCCAAGAAAGCTACCCAGCAGAAATGACCCTCTGGCGGAGGCTTGAAATGGAGGGTCACCCTGCCGAGGCTGCACTGCCGACAAGCGGGCATGAGTCAGGAAAGGAGACGCAGGCGGAGGCCCGGGAAGTTTTTGAAGTCCTTGTCGAGGGTGACGAGGGTGATGCCGTGACAGCGGGCGAAGGCGGCGAGGTAGGCATCCATCCAGACCTTGGGTGAGGGGCTGGGCAGGCTGGCGTATTTTTGCCAGTGGGCGGCGAGGCCGGGTGGCTCCTCCAGATAGGTCACCTGCGGAAGGGCCAGGAGCTGCCCGAGCTTTGTCCATGCCTGATCGTTTGGTACGGCTGGGCAGTCGTAGAGCTTGTGCAGACCGGGAGTCGTGACGAGGCGCAGGAAAGACTGCTGGGTGGCGCGGCAGAAGGTGAGGGGCCGGACAGAATCGGCTTCATCAAGCATCTGCCGGGCCAAGGCATGAGCAGGATGCTTGGCGAAGGCAAGGGCCACCCAGAGACTGGTGTCAATGAGGCTGGGTGTAGTATTCAACGTCTTGCTGGGTGAGAATGGCCTGCTCTGCGGCGAGGATTTCATCAATCGTCATGTGCTGTGCCGGAGCATCGGGACCGCACGGGAACAACGGCAGCTCAATAGAGCCTTTCTGCGGGGTGGCAGCGGCGGCTTTAGCGGCCAGCCCCTCAGCGATAAAAGTGGCGACGATGTCCTTCATTTTGCGGCCTTCATGCACCGCGTGGAGCTTGAGCTGCTGCACGAGATCGCTGGGGAGATCGATGGTCGTTTTCACACGGCAAGCTAACAAGCAAACCAGCTTACTGTCAACCCGTGGCCGTAAGATGAAGGCGGGAACGCAGGTGCCGCAGGCCCACCATGGAAAGGCGGCGGAAGGCCATTTCCTTTCGACCACTCCCCGTATTTACGGGGTGTGAAACGCGCGACCGCATTCCGTAGGTCTCAGGTGCCCTGCTTCCGCCTTTTGCCTGCCCCAACTCTCCTCCACCTTTTCATGGTGTTCTCTTGCGGGTGCGCGCCGTCGTTGTCCGCTGCAGACACGTTGCCCATCGACACCGTTTTTCCCGTCGTCGCGGAGTTCCCCGGGGGGACGATCGAGGGCACGGAGGGTGATTCGCTGGTCATCGTCACGCCCGCGGGCTGGACGGCGGGTGTGTTGTATCCGCACTGCCGAAGCTGGAGCGAAGACGGTCGGTGGCTCTTCTTCTCTGCGATTCCCGGAACACTTCCAGGCAACGAAGCGCGGGGCGACATCTGGATTCTGGCCGCAGACTTGGACACTCGCAAGATCCACCAGATCGCCACGATTCCCAACAAGGCTGCCTTTCCCAACAAACAGATTTTCAACCAAGTCGATGTCACTCCCGAGGGCGGTCGATTGGTCTATTTCCAGAGAAACGAAAACACGATCCATGTGGTCGATCTGCGAACAGGTGACGAACGTTGTGTGTTCGCGGAAAAGAATGGCAGCTTGGGCGAACCTCCGTCGATCAGCCCGAGTGGCAACCGCATCGCTTGGTTCTCGCGATTTATGGAACCACCGGGACCAAGGTTTGGCGGCTATGCCTCCACGGTTTTTTACATGGATCTCGATCCGGACCTCGGGGTTCCGGTGGGAAGCCCCGAAGCCGTGTATAGGTTTTCGACGATGCATGTCAGCGGTCAGCCGGGCTTCCGCAATCACGTCAGCCTTTCGCATGTGCAGCTCAACCCTGCAGACTATGACGTCATCGCCTATTGCCGGGGGAGCTACGCTCCGGCCGATGGGAGTGTCGCGTTGAGTCGGATGTGGACCGTCGATGCCTCGGGAGCTCCGCAGCGCCTGCTCGCCCGAACGGAGGCAGGTCGCTTTCACACGCACGAGTTGTGGAGTGATGATGGGGAGTGGATGTACTTCATCGATACCGGTGACCTGGCACGGATTCACAGGGATGGCGGTGAGATCGAAACCTTGGCGACCGGATTGAAACCCGCCGCCCTGCACCTGAGCATGTCACGCGACAAAACCCGCATCGCCTACGATGCTCGTTTGCCAGGGCGCGGTCCCTCGTCGCCTGCGGATCCTGCCGACTACCCGGTAGAAATTTGGTCCTTCGACACTCGCAAGAACGCGGCCCACCGCGTGGCCATCACTCATAACAATGAGCGGTTCCATTCCCACGCCCATCCCAAGATCTCTCCGGACGGGTCGAAGATCGCCTTCACCGCCGTTGAGGGCTCTCGAAGTGCCGTCATCGTCGCGGAATTGGGTCCAGCCGAAATGCAAGCCGCTCCGTCAAAGGCCGAGGCGACAGATCTACGTTAGAGCATTTTAATTATTTCTATAGCCTTTTTGGTGGTGTGGGGTAGAGTGGTCA
>CAXBNA010000012.1:0-51555 GCA_963976915.1 uncultured Verrucomicrobiales bacterium | reverse complement strand
GGTGCGGGAGGTGGTGCTGCCGTAGTAAATGCCCTGTCAGATCTCCAGATTGCAACTCTGGAGGTAACTGGCGCGGCTGCGATTGATGGCGCAGTGACTGTCGCGGCCGGCTCCAATATCCTCAACATTGATGGAGCCGGGTTGCTCGGAACCAATGCCGGCACGGTGACGGTGGGTGACGGTGCCGCCTTGAACTTCCGCAATGGAAGCAGCATTCAGACCTTTGCCGGGATGGGAAATGTCCTGGCTCTGGATGGCACGAGCGGTGCGACGGTTCTGGGCTTTGGCGTCGATGGCTTGAACAATGATCAGATCTCGTTGGCAACGGGCCAGACGCTGAGCACGCTCGGCACGATCAATGCGGACGTTTATGTGAGCGGGGCTCCCACGGCTGGATCGAACTACGTCCTGATCAACAGCGCGGATGATGGTGCCTTTACCGGGGGAGGTGTTTTCCAGATTGGGGCGATTTTCAATGGTGGCAGCAACATCTATGATGTGATTCGCGAATCCACCGTAAGTGATCCTGACCAGTTGATCCTGACGGTGACTGCCGTCAACATTGACGCGGCGGATGATGCTTGGTGGAACGGTGACATCAACAATTTCTGGGGAGCACTCAATACCGGGGGCAACTCGAACTGGAACAAAACCGAGACTGGTGGAGACGATGCACAGGTCGGGCCGGACTCCAACTCGGTCGTGCACTTCTCCACCACTACGGCGGGCAATTATGCCACGATTCTGGATTCGGACACCACCATTGAAGCGCTGGTGTTTCATGCGAACTCGGGGACCAATGGAGTTTCGATCACTTCCAACACGTCGGAGGTCTTGACCATCGGAAATGGAGCCGATACTCCATCGCTCACGGTGATGACCGGTGGCAATGACTCCATTGTGATCAATTCCGGGATCGGTCTCGGGGCGACGCAGTCCTGGAATATCGAGGACGGCACCTCGGTGCTGACGCTTGCTGGAGGCATCAGTGGCGCGGGAGATTTGAACCTCAATGACAATACAACAGCATCCGGTGCGCTGCTGCTCTCGGGAGCGCCCTCGACCTACACGGGCGCACTGAATGTCAGCGGCGGTAAGTTGGTCTTTCAAGACACGGGAAGTCTGAGTTCCGCCAATCAGGTGACTCTGGCCAGCGGCACGTCGATTGAAGTGGGAACCGCCACCTCGGAGGCGACTGGAGCAACCCTTGGCGGGTTGGCCAGCGCGGCGGGCGAGGGCAGTGTGATCGGGGGAAGTGCCAACAACTCAACGCTGATCTTCAGTCCTGCGGGCACTTCGACGTATGGAGGAAGTGTTGGTGGAAGCACGGGCAATGAAGGCAATCTGAATCTGGTGATGGCCGGTGTCGGCACGCAGGTGCTGGATGGAGCCGTGACCATCGCTGGAACGACCACAGTGCAGGCAGGTACGCTTCAGTTGGGTGCCTCCGCTGTCTATGCTCCGGGTGGAGTGCTCAGCGTCATTGCGGATGACGGGGCAACTGCCACATTCGATGTCAATGGAGGGTCGTTCACCACCGTGGGCACCACGACCTTGGGCGGTCTCAGCAGCACGGCCACTCCTCAGATCACAGACACGGCTACGGGAGGCCTCATCACGCTTGGCGGTGGCATCACTTACGACGGCACCAATGATCCTTTGGGTGGTCTGATCGCAGCCAACTTGGCCTTGGGAGGTGCCAGCCGCACCTTTACCGTAAACGATTCCGCAAGCGCAGTCATCGATCTCACGATTTCAGGTAGCATCACGGAGACGGGCAATTTTGCACTGAACCTGCAGGGGACCGGAACCGGCTTGCTTTCTGGACCGGTGACGCTCGCCACTGGGGGAACCGGCTCCGACATCAATGTCAACAGCGTCGATGGTACCTGGATCATCGAGAATGCGGTGAGCTTTGGCGATGACTTCAATGCGAACGACGGAACCGTCATCGTGCGAGGTGCCGGGCAAATCGGCGCGGCCACTGGTGACGATTTGCTTCTTGGAAATGACAACGACTCGCTGCCGGCCACCGTCGAATTGAATGTCGCCAACGCCTTTGTCGGTGACGACGTCGAGGTGCGGTCTGGATCGCTTCTCAAAATCGGAGCGGATGGTGCTCTAACCGAGGGCACCGATGCGGCCAATAACCCGGACGGGATGAATGATCTCAATGTGGGCACCGGAGGGTTGGCCACGCCAGGCGGATCGACGGTCGATCTTCAGGGCTTTGCGATCAGCGTGGACAATTATGTGCTGGGTGGTCGTCTGAACTCGGTGGTTCCTGAGGTCATTCAGGGGAATATTATCGACAGCAGTGCCGGCAGGACTGGAACGATTACCACCACGGCCAACAGCACGCTGCGTTTCGGTGAGGTTTCCGCCGGGTTGGCAGGCACGGGGTTGCTGCTCAAGGAGTGGGAAACAGACGCTACCCTGTCCGGAAACAATACGCGCACGGGGCGGACCGAGGTGCGGGGTGGCAACCTGATCCTCGATTTCGCTACCGCCACGGTGAATACCGAAGCCAGACTCTCCGCCACTGATGAGCTGCGGATGGGCCGCAACACCTGGGATGACGCCCCGTCCCGCTTGACCGTGAACGGCAGCACGACGCTCGATATCACTCAGGCAGTGAACAACACGCAGTTCACCAGCGGTGCGGCGACGATTGATGTGAATTCGGCCGGGGGTGCCATGAATTTCGACATGGGAGCGATCACGCAGAATGACGGAGCCACCTTCAACTTGGAACTGCCGGTCAATGGCTCGGTCACGACGAGCAATGCCGACGGTCTTCTCGGCGGATGGGCTGTCGTGGAGGGCAGCCGTTTTGCCACCGTCTCTGGTGGTGCGATCACTTCGCTTGCATCGACGGCTGCCAACGACGTTTCGCTGTGGGCCGCTGGCGATGATGTGATCAATGACGCCGCTTTTTCGGGAACCATTGCCTGTGCGACGATCAACAGTCTAACCTTCGATGCAGCCGTTGCCTCCTCGGTCCCCATCACCGGTGCCCTCGACATCACGAGCGGTGGTATTTTGGTGAGCTCCAATGTGGGTGCGAATGATTCGACGATCTCCGGCGGCAACCTCGCGACGAGTGGCGGTGCGTTCTACATTCATCAGCACAACACGGCGGGTCTTCTGGAAATCTCTTCAGCCCTTCATGGCAGTTCCACACTGTCGAAGTCGGGTGATGGTGAGTTGCTGCTTTCCGGCGTGAACAATGGTCTTGGAGCGGTTTACGTCCAGGAAGGCACTCTTCGCGTGACTGGCGGGGATGCGATTGGCAATACCACTCGGGTCCGTGTCATGGGTGGAGCGACCACCGTGTTCGAAGTGACAGCGGGGCAGACAGAGACGGTGGGTATCATTGATGGCGGCGTTGGAGGTCAGGGCACGGTTCGCATCAATGCGGGTGCGGTGCTCACGACGAATTATTCCGCCAATGACACCTTCAGTGGCTCTTTGGATGGGGCGGGAACCTTCGTCAAGGACGGGATCGGCAACATGAACCTCAACGGCGTGAGTTCCTTCACAGGTGACATCGTGGTTGCGGAAGGTCTGTTCCAGGTCAGCAATATCGGGCGGATTCTTGACGCCAGTGGAATGACGATCAACAAGGGCGGTGCGCTGCTGCTCGACAACAATGGCGGAACCCGCACCGGCGACCGGATTGGAAATTCGGCCAGCATCACGCTGAATTCCGCAGATGGCACCTTCAATGGCGGAACCCAGCCCCGAGGGCTGGCGATTCGCACCGACCAGAACGCGGCAACGAACGAAGACATCGGCGTCCTGAACATCGCCTCCGGAGCGAGCTATGCGACGCTTGAGGCGAACAACAATGGAACGACCACCGAGTCGCAGCTCCTCGCTGACGACTTCGGGCGCACGGCAGGAGCGACGCTCAATATCCGCGGGCGCGATCTTGGCAACGCCACCAATGTGCGGACAACGCACTTGCGTATCAACAACGCAAGCAACCAAACAGCCTTCATTGGCACCCTAGTGGGTGGTGGTGGTTCGACCGCGACCAACACAAGCATTGTGCCTTGGGCAGTTGGAGAAAACCTCACTGTAAACAATGTGGCGGCCACCAACATGGGCAACACCCTCATGACCTATGTATCCGGGCGTGGCTTCACCGCCTTGGACTTGGGAACAGGCTACCAGACCTTCTCAGGGTCGTCCGATGCTACGGACAACGTGAGGGAGTCTCTGACGGCAGATCTTACCGGACTCACGAGTCAGACGGTGAACGCGCTGGTCATTCACAATGACAGCACTGCGGCTTCCACCATCAATGTGACGGGGGCCGGAGCCGGGAACACGCTGACGAACACGAGCGGTACCTTCCTCTTCACTCAGAACACGGGTGCGGCTGCGAGCAGCGCTCACTCCACCACTTTGGGCGGTTTTGACGGGATTGCGACCGCTGGCTCGGAGTACAACTTCTTCGTGGTGAATCCCTCTTCGGCGGCCAATACGGCGACCACGACCGCGCAGATTGACTCACCCCTGTCGTCCAATGCGGACATTGTGAAATCCGGACGCGGAACGCTGATCTTTACCGCAGCCAACACGGCAGGAGGTGGTGCCAATCGCACGGTGATTAATGAAGGCACCCTCGAGATCTCTGCCCTGAATCAAATCGGCGGAACGACCGGTGACCTGGTCTTTGCCGGCGGTGAGCTTCGTTTGGGGAGTGGCTTCGTGGATGACTTTTCAACGCGCACAGTCGCCATTCTGAATGGAGGTGCCACCATCGATACCAACGGAAACAGTATTGTGGTGGGCGCCATTGGTGGTGCGGGTTCAGGAGATTTGACCAAACTCGGAGCTGGAAGCCTGACCTTGAGTGGGGGATCGACTCACACCGGTGCCACGAATCTGGACGAAGGGCAGTTGATTCTCGGTGTCAGCAACGCCCTCTCGGCGACGGGCGACGTTCGGGTGGGTAACGGAACGACGACGGGTGAGCTTGACCTGAATGGCTTTGATCTGACCATCGGTGCGCTGAGCTCCTTCAGCAACAGCACGACGGCGAACCTTGTCACGGTCGATCCTGGCAGCACGCTCACCATCACGGGGGGGATCCTGCTCAGCAACAACACCGACAACGGCAACACCGACCTGACCATCGCTGGCGGTGGTGATGTGGTTGTGAATGGACAGGGGATTGTGGTGGGCCTGAATGCTGGAGGCACGAGTTCTTCGAGTGAGGCCACGCTCGACCTGTCGGACTTGAATTCCTTCACCGCCACTCTGTCTCAGGACCTGGTCATCCAGCAGCAGGGGGACAACAATGCCAACGATCCTGCCTCCCTGATTTTGAGTGATACGGCCAACGTGGTCACTGCGCCTTCGATTCTCATTGGCAACAGTTCTACGGGATCGAGTCATTCCTTGAGGCTGGGAGCCGGAACGAATGCCATCAATACGGACCTCATCTACTTGGGGGGTGGGGGCCGCGACTCGGGTGTGTTGGACTTCAGCGGGGCCACCGGAACCGTAGTATTGAGAGATGCTCATTGCATGGAGCGTGCGGACATCATCATGGGGCCTGGAGGGGCTCCAGGAACGGGCTACACCACCAACAACGTGATGGATGTGACGGGTCACGATGCAGACTTGGCGATTGGCACTCTCACCATGTCTCCTGGAGCGAAAACGGCGGCCAACACCAACACACTGAGCTTTGACGAAGGCACGCTGGACATTCTAAACGTCAATATGGCGGTCGCCAAAGGAGCCGGGGCTTCCACCAACACGATCAACATCGGAGGTGGCACTGCCTTCCTGGGGGGCTCCGCCGCCTTCAGCGATGCGGGCACCGGAAGCGTGAGTCTGGCGACCGAGGGTGAGGGCATCCTTGCGATCACGGGTGGAACGGTGACGTCCTCGGTCGACATCGTTCGGACTGCTGGTGCGGGCACCGCGACGATCAATCTTGATGGAGGCACCCTTGATCTGTCGGGCAACAGCATCGGTTCTGCGACAGAGGCAGTGACGCTGACGGCCGCATCAGGGACGCTGAGAAATCTCGGTGGGTACAATGGTGGTGCGGTGTTGGACAAGACGACGGCGGGCACCTTGCTTCTGGATACTGCGAACACCTACACCGGTGGAACGACCGTGAGTGAGGGTACACTTTTGGTGAACAATACGGTGGGCAGCGGCACAGGTTCTGGGTCGGTCATCGTGGGTTCGGGTGCTACTCTGGGTGGATCTGGAATTATCTCCGGCCCTACAAACATTCTAGGTGCGCATAGCCCTGGCAATAGCCCCGGCGTTCAGGCCTTTGGTTCGGATCTGACCTACACGGGCGGGGCTTCGTCACTTGTTTGGGAACTGGCAGGAAATACGGCGGCCCCGGGAGATCGTGGACTGCTGTTTGACGGTGTGGATGTCGGCGGCAATCTGGACTTTGGGGGAGCAACCTCAGCGACACTGACCTTCAATGGCCTTGGTAGCACCGTGGATTGGTCGGATGCGCTGTGGGGCAGCAATCAGGAATGGCTGGTTTACGACGTGGGTGGAACGACCAGCAACTTTGGCAACCTGTCTCTGGTGATCGACAACTGGGCGGATTCCAATGGAGCCTTGTTCGATAACTTATTCTCGGGTTCGAGCTTTGGGTTCCGCCAAGCAGGCAGTGATGTCTACCTGGACTACACCTTTGGTTCGATCATTCCTGAGCCGAGCCGGGTCGTGCTTCTTGCACTTGGCGTTCTGGGAGTGTTCTTCCGTCGCCGCCGGGCTGTTTAGGAGTTGGCGGACAATTTGGAAAGCGGCCAGATCGGGAATCGATCACGCCACTGACATTCGTTCAATCCAGAACGGGCCTCCTCGGAGGCCCGTTTTTGTGCTGTAGGAGAGGTGGCGCAGGCGGCGGACTGTCTGTCGAATCCGAGCGGATTTCCGGCTTGGAATGACCGCCCTTGCGGTGAACCTTTATCGCCTGTTATGGGGTGATTTGTTATCTTGCCAAAGTCAGCGGAGTAGCTTCTATGGAGCCTAGGTGTTTGGGTGATTTCAGTCTTAAGATCAAATAACTTTATACCAAGGAAATCTTCTATTTTGGAGGGGGTGCAGATATCGTTTTTTGGCGTCCGTGGCCCGTTGGAAGGCTTCAATCGAAGCAGGCTCTTCGGATCACGACGCAGTCACAATTCTTTTGAACCACACCCTACGCCATGTTTCCCACCTCTCGCCTCCTCCGTATTCTCGCCGTCGCTCTCACGGTCCCGTTGGCTGCCGACCTTGATGCCCAGACTATTTTTTGGGATGGATCGGCCAGCAACAACTGGGGGGCTGCCAACTGGCAGGATGCCGCGACCGGGGGGGCTGCAGCGAGCTTTGCAAACGGTTCAGACGTGGTTTTCACCATTGACGGTGGCGGCGCGAATCTCTCGACGACCTTGGGTGGCAATCGGACGATCAACAGCTTAACGGTCAATGCCAGCCTCGCTTCCGCGTTGACGATTGCAGGCAATCGCCTGACGATCAATGGCGGCGGGATGGATTTGAGCTTGGCGGGTGCGGCGGTCACGATCACGTCAGATATTACGGTGGGGGCCGATCAAACCTGGACGCTGACCAATGGAGGCACTTTGACGGTGGACAATGATATTGATGGAACGGCCAGGGTGCTGATCATCGACGGGAGTGGCGGCGCGACACTCGACATGGGGCAAGCGACAAACAATGCTTCCAACATTGGCTTCCTTTCGCTGACCAATGGGACGACGTTGCTTACCACAGCAGACAACCAATTTGATGACTATTGGACCGTCGTGAATGTGGAGGCGGGCTCAACCTATGATCGCAATACACTGGCCGATGCCTTGTCTGGGCTCTCTGGAGACGGGGCAGTCACCAACTTCAGTAGCTCGACGGTCAACCGGGATTTGGACCTTCGACCTCGGACGGGTGCCACAAACGTTTTTTCAGGCACTCTGGATGTTGCGACCTACCGAGACGTGCGAACGACCGCCGGAGCTGGGCAACGGGATCTGGTGACGGGGACTCAAGTTTTTGAAATGCTGATTGCACCGGATCGTGATGCGACGGTCTACAATGGTGAAATGTCGTTTGCCAATGTGAACGGCGCGCTGGGTGTGGCGGGCAATGGGATTCGGAACCTGATTGTGGGACGCAGTGACACCGCGACCTCAAGCACGTTCGTTCCGACGCTGACCTTAGACAGTTCGACGGCGAATCACTCGACACAGGATCGCCTCCCGGACGGTGAATTGCTCAACATGCGCGGTGGAAGTCAGCTTCGTGTGATTGGGAATGCGAGTGCGCTCACCACGGAGACGGTGGGCACTTTTGAATTGGAGCGAAGCAACACCGTGGACGGCCGCCACATCATCACCCTCGACGACAATGGCGCTGGTGTGGCCCTGACTTCATCCGACCTCCTGCGGGTCACGACCGGGTCTTCGGTTCTGTTCCGGGGTGAAGGATTGGGGACCGCAGCGGCTGGCGCGGGCGTCACGAACCTGATTTTCACCACGGCTCCGACATTGACGACTGCTGGCAGCGGAACGGGAACCGGCGTCAATATTTTGCCCTTTGGCATTGGCGACTTGGATCCTACGGGAGACGGGACGGATTTTGTGACCTATGACACGAACGGGATTCGACTTCTTAGCTCTGGCGAGTATGTGGCGAGTATCACGAGTGGAGCCAACGTCGAGTTGACCGCTTCTCCCGCGACGTTGAGTGGTGATGCGGATGCCTTGGTACTCAAATTGAACGGGGCGGCTCCCGTGGTCGTGGATCTCGGCGGAAACACTCTGGACGTTCAAAATGGAGCAATTCTCAGTACGGGTGTTGCCGGGAACTCCATCTCCAATGGCACGGTCACCTTTGGCTCTGAACCCGAGGGTTCCCTTCATGCCATCCGGGATTTCACCTTGGCAGCCGAGATCGCCGACAATGGTGCGGCGACCTCGTTCACGAAGTCGGGTTCCGGAGAGCTGACGATCACGAAGGCCCAGACCTACACCGGAAACACCTCGGTCACGGATGGAACGCTGACGGTGATTGGGAATGATATGCTTCAGACAAACCGATTGAGCCTGGAGGGCACCCTCAATGTCGATGATCCATCCACGACCTCGACAAGCATCGGAATGCTGGCGGGTTCAGCGCGCGGCGAGATCAATCTCGGTGACAATGCTCTGGAGATCAACGGAGGTAGTGGCAGCACCAGCTACTTTGGCACGCTGAATGGCTCTGCGAGCGCGACGTTGACCAAGTCGGGTGGCAACACCTTTTCCTGGCGTTCCAACAACAACCTGGCGATCACCCCGTTCGCAGGAACGGTCAACATTACGGGCGGAACCTTTGAGATTCGGGACGTGCAGGGGCGGTTTGATACGGCGTCCGCGTTCAATATCTCGGGGGGTGGCTTGCTTGAGATCGACAACAACTTGGGCAGCAACACGAACAATCAAAACAATCGCCTCAGCAACTCGGCGCCAATCACCTTGGATCGGGGCAATTTTACAGCGCGGGCCTCACAGGGGACTCGCTCAACTGAGGATGTGGGGCCGTTGATCTTCAATAGTGGATGGAACATCATTTCATTGGATGCGGACGAGACACCTCAGTCCGCGACCGATGCCAGTGATGGTGATATGCGAGTGATCTCCGATAGCTTAACTCGAAACAATTTTGCGACGGGGCTGATTCGGGGGGATGATTTGGCCGTCAACATTGCCGATGCCAATGGTCAGACCAGCCTGAGGTTTGATGCAGGCAACGATCCGACCCTCTCACATGCTGAGCAAACGGGTTCCAATCGCGGAGTCATCCCCTGGTTGATTGGAGGAACGACGGCCGGAAATGGTGGCAACACCTTGGTCACTTACAACTCCAGTTCCCGTGAGGTCGAATTACTCGACATTTCGGCAACGACGACGGACTTCAGTTTTCAGGAATTTGCCGCAGCCGGAGTCCTTTCTTCGGCGACGATTGGCGGTGAGAACACGTATATCGATTTCACGGCCAACAACGCTGACGCGTCCCTCGACGGGGATACCACGGTCCGGGCCTTGGTGATCGACAACACCGGAGGGCAGGGGAGCGACCTCAACTTGGCGGGGTTCAGCCTTGCCGTTGAGAGTGGAGTCCTTCTTTCGACGGGAAATCAGAACAACCAGATTCTCGTCGGTGGTGAGATTACGTTCGGCCCGAACGCCGCGACAGGCTATGAAGGGCACATTCGGGGGACGCGGACGATTGTCATCGATTCTCCCATCGTCGACAACGGTGGCAACCCCGTGGCGGTCACCCTCAGTGGGAATGTTCAGTTGCGTGGGGACAACACCTTCACGGGTCCGCTAACCGTGAACACAGGGCGCAACTACGTCTATGCTGCGAATGGGTCCACCAACCGAATCGTCGATACGGTGGTGGTGACGGTCAATGGCAATGGCATTCTGTCTTTGAACGCCAGTGATGAAACGATCGGTGGTCTGGAAGGCACGGGAGGGCAGGGCATCATCGAAAACTACAACAACGGTGCCGCCAATGACTCGATCCTGACCATCAACAACGCGGGGGATCATGTGTTTGAAGGGATCGTACGTGACGGACGCGCCGCACCCTTGCTTTTGGTCAAGGATGGGGCTGGATCTCAGACGCTGACGGGGGCCTCGGCCAGCACCTACACGGGAGCGACCTCACTGATGGAGGGAACGCTGGTTCTCGGGGGCGGGCTGACGAACAGGATTCCCGACACCCAAGTGATCACGGTCGGAGACGCTGTCGACAACACGTCGGGAGTTCTGGTGCTGGGCGATGGCTTGGGAGCGCTGGATCAGACTCTGGCGGGCATCGTTACCGTTGGAACGGGCGCGGCCAATCACATTGTTGGAGGCAGTTCAGAGATCTCCACTCTGACGCTGAATCAGGCTGCCAATGACTCGATAGCGGGGAACCTCGGGGGTGCGGCCGGGAATGAAGCGAATCTCAGTTTCGTCAAGAATGATGTTGGCGAGCTCACCGTGACCGGAACAACAACGCTCGCGGGTTCCTTGACCGTCAACGGTGGGATTTTGACCCTGACGGGTGCCGGGGATGTCGACGGGCCGGTGACAGTCGCGGCCGGAGCGAACATTCTCAACGTGGATGGAGCGGGGCTCCTGGGCAGCAACGCCGCGCCTTTCACCGTTGGCGCTGGGGCCGCGCTGAACTTCCGTAATGGAAGCAGCACCCAGACCTTTAATGGAATGGGAAATGTGCTCTCTCTGGATGGCACGGGCGGCACAACGGTTCTCGGTTTTGGCGTGGATGGAACAAGCAATGACCAGATCACCCTCGCGAGCGGGCAAACACTGACCCTCCTCGGAACCGTCAATGCCGACATTTACGTCGGTGGGGCTCCCACGGCCGGAATGAACTACACACTGATCGACAGTGCCGATGATGGCTCGTTCACCGGGGGGGGCTCCTTCCAGATCGGAGCGATTTTCAATGGCGGCAACAACATCTATGATGTCGTCCGGGAAACCACCGGCGGCGATTCAGATCAATTGATTCTGACCGTGACGGCGGTCAATATTGACGCGGCTGAGGATGCTTGGTGGAATGGTGACATCAACAACTTCTGGGGCGCGCTGAATACCGGCGGTGATTCCAACTGGAACACTTCAGTTGATGGTGGGGACGATGCGAAGGTGGGCCCCGACTTCCGTTCGATCGTCCACTTCTCTACAACGACACCCGCAGCAGCGAATTTGGCAACGATCCTTGATTCAGACACCACGATTGAGGCATTGGTGTTTCACGCCAATTCTGGTGCAGGCGGCACCTCAATCAGCCCGAACACCTCTGAGACACTGACCATTGGGAATGGGTCTGAAACACCCTTTCTCACCGTTGAGACAGGAGGCAATGACGCCATCTCCATCACGGCTCCTCTGGCCTTGGGTGCCTCCCAGTCTTGGAACATTGAGGATGCGTCTTCAATCTTGACGATTGGCGGGGGCATCGGTGGCACGGGAGATCTGACTCTGAATGACAATGGAACGGCGACCGGTGCTCTCCTGTTCAACGGGGCGGCCTCCAGCTTTGCCGGGGCGCTCAACGTCAATGGCGGCATGATCCTTTTTGAGGATACGGGCAGTTTGAGTTCTGCCAACGACGTGACTTTGGCCGCAGGGACGAGCATTCAGGCGGGCACAGCCACGATGGAAGCCACGTCGGTGATCACCGGCGGTCTGATCAGCACAGGTGGGAATGGATCGGTTGTTGGTGGGAGCACCAACAATTCGACGTTGATCTTCACTCCTGTGAATGGCGATACGAGCTACACCGGGTCGATTGGCGGGGTGGGTGCCAATGAGAACAACCTGAATCTGGTGAAGGACGGGACGAACACCCAAGTGCTTGATGGAGCGGTCACCCATGCCGGAACGACACTGGTGCAGGAGGGCACCTTGCAGTTTGGCAGCAGTGCTTCCTTTGTGCCCGGTGGAGCGATCAGCGTGATTGCCGAGGATGGCGTGACGGCGGGGCTGGACATCAATGGCCAGAGCTTCACGACGGTGGGCCAGACAATTCTAGGAGGATTGGGCACAACGGCGGTCTCCGAGATTACGGACACGGCTGGAACTGGGCAGATCACCTTGGGTGGCGGCATCACCTACGATGCGACCAATGATCCGTTGGGAGCCACCGTCGCGGTGGCCATGGCGATGGGTGGGGCGAATCGGACAATCACGGTGAATGACTCGGCCTCGACCACGACGGAGTTGACCCTGGCCGGTCCAGTCACCGAGACGGGCAATTTTCGCCTTACTCTCAATGGCACCGGTAGTGGTCGGATTACGGGTCCTGTGACCTTGGCCACGACAGGCGGGAATGCCGATTTTCAGATCGATTCCATTGGAGGCACCTGGACAGTGGAAAGTCAGATCAGCGTCGGTGATGACTTCAACATCAACGACGGTACTTTGATCGTTGCCACGGGAGGGCAACTCGGAACGGCAACCGGAGACGACCTCATCATCAACAATGACAGCGATACCAACCTCGCTTTTGCGGAATTGAACGCCGTGGACTCCTTTGTGGGTGATGACCTGTTTGTGCGTTCCGGGGGGATCGTGAAACTGGGGATTGATGGAGCCCTTTCCGCTGAGAGTTCTGCAGGAGCGACCGATGGCATGGACGACCTCAATGTCGGGGATGCGGGACTCATCATTCCGGGCGGATCCATTTTTGACGTCAATGGATTCAATAGCGGGGTGAGTCAGATCAATTTGGGAGGACGGTTGAATGCTCCGGGCGCTCCATTGGTCGAGGGAAACATCATCAATACGGGAGGCAGTCGCACCAACACACTCGACACGTCGGGCACCAGCACCTTCCGATTCGGAACAGTCGCCGCCAATCTGGGAGGCAGTGGCGTGCTTCGCAAAGAGTGGTATGAGACGGTGACTCTTTCCGGTGCGAATACGCGGACCGGCAATACGGAAGTGCGTGGGGGCAATCTGATTCTGGACTTCAGCACTTCTGCTGCGGACACTGAAGCGAGGATCGCCTCGGGCAACGCCCTGCTCATGGGCCGTGACAACTGGCGGGATGCGCCCGCCACGCTGACGGTGAATGGACACGCGACGTTTGACATGACCCAGACGGTGGCGAGCACCAATTTCCGCCGGGGTGGCAACACCATTGATGTCAACTCGGCGGGCGGTGCGATGAATCTGGCTCTTGGAGCGATCACCCAAGGGCTTGGTGCGACGGCGAACTTTCAATTGCCGTCGAACGGCTCCATCACGACCTCGAATGCCGATGGCTTCCTCGGAGGATGGGCCGTGGTGGAGGGCGGTGCCTTTGCCAACGTGACCAGTGGAGCGATTGGTGCGCTTTCTTCAACCGTTCGCAATGACATCACGACGTGGATGACGGGTGAGGACATCATCAATGACGCTGCTTACACGGGAACGCTCGACTGCGGCATCGCGATTCAGTCCCTGGCCTTTGACGCGGCGGCGGCTTCGACCGTTCAGGTAAACGGTACGTTGGACGTCACCAGCGGCGGCATCTTGGTCACCGGCAATGCAGGGGCGAATGCCTCGACAATCTCCGGTGGGCCAATCAGCACCAGTGGGGGTGCCTTTTACGTCCATCAGCACAACACGGACCCTGCTGGCCTTCTTGAGATTTCGGGTGCCTTGGTAGGCGGCTCCACCTTGAGCAAGTCGGGCAACGGAGAACTCCTGCTGTCGGGAACGAACAACGATCTCGGAACAGTTTATCTGCATGAGGGAACGCTGCGTGTGACGGGCGGCGACGCGCTTGGCGACAATCAACGTCTCTACATTTTGGACGGGGCAACGACCGTGTTTGAAGTCACCGCCGGGCAGTCGGAGACGATTGGCATCTTGGACGGTGGGGTGCTGGGGCAGGCGACGATTCTCCTGAATGCGGGTTCGGCATTGACTGTGAATCAAACAAGCAGCGGAGTCTATGGGGGGGCTTTTGCGGGTGACGGTACGCTGATCAAAGAAGGGGGAGGGAATCTCAACTACAATGGGGTCACCGACAGCTTCACAGGGACCATCGTCGTTGAAGACTCTTTGTTTCAGATCAGTACCATTGGACGGCTTGGCGACGTGGGGGGCATCACCCTCAACAAAGGAGGCACGTTGCTGCTGGACAATGACGGAGGCACCCGGACCGGCGATCGCGTGGGCAACAACACCCCGATCACGCTGAATTCCGCCGATGGAGCGTTCAGTGGCGGAACGGTGCCCAGAGGCTTGAGCATCCGCACCAACCAGAACTCAGCGACCAACGAGGACATTGGCATCCTCAACATCGCATCGGGTGCCAGCTACGCCTCCCTGGAAGCAGACAACAATGGAACCAGCACTGAGTCACAAATCATTGCCGACAATTTTGTGCGCACGGCGGGTGCGACTTTCAATGTCCGGGGGCGGGATTTGGGCAACGCGAACAACGTTCGCACGACGCAGCTTCGCATCAACAACGCGACCAACCAGACCAATTTCATCAACGCGATGACCGGAGGAGCGGGTGCAGCCGGGACGACGAATCAGAGCATTGTTCCGTGGGCGATGGGTGAGAACTTTACCGCCGGGGGTGTGCCAGGGAACGTCATGGGCAACTCCCTCATGACCTATGTCTCGGGCCGAGGCTTCACGGCGCTCGATTTGACAACCGATTATGCCACCTTCACGGGATCCTCCGATGCGACCGACAACGTCCGAGAGTCGATCACGGCCACGGATGTCACCGGGCTCACCAGCCAGACCGTCAACGCCCTGGTCATTCACAATGACAACACGACCGCCTCCACGATCAGCGTGACGGGTGCAGGAGCCGGAACCACCCTGACCAACACCAGCGGAACGTTTCTGTTTACACTCAACATCGGTGCGGATGCCAGCAGCGCTCACTCGACGAGTTTGGGAGGCTTTGACGATGGCATCGCAACGGCGGGGTCCGAGTACACCTTCTTCGTGGTCAACCCTAACTCTGCTGCCAACACGGCGATCGTAACAGCTCAGATCGGCTCGCCGCTGATTTCGACGGCAGACATCGTCAAATCGGGGCGCGGTGATTTGGTCTTCACCTCAGCCAACACAGCGGGCGGTGGTGCGAATCGGACGGTGATCAATGAAGGGGCCGTCGAAGTGACGGCGCTGGAGCAGATTGGTGGGTTGACCGGTGGCATCCACCTGGCGGGCGGCACGCTGCGGATTGGGGCTGGATTCACGGATGATCTCGGAGGCCGTGCATTGAGCGTGGATGTTGGCGGCGGGTTTTTGGACACCAACGGTGTGGATGTGCTTGCCACCGGCATGGCCCGCTCGGGAGTTGGCGAGCTTACCAAGACCGGTGCCGGGACGTTGACCTTCGCCGGCAGCCTCGCGACCGCTCACACGGGAAATCTTCTGATTCGTGGAGGTGGCGTGACCTTGGCTCAGGATGCGGGAATCAACGCGATTGGGACCGGAGGTGTGACACTTCAGTCGGCCAGTGCGACGGGGGCGACCTTGCTGACAAACGGCGCCAATGAACAGATCGACGACTCGGCCGTGGTTTCGCTGACCAACTCGGGATCGAGTGCTTCGGCCAATTGGAACCTCGCAGGCTTTACGGAGACCGTGGGAGGAGTGGTGTTGACCGCAGTGTCCAATTCCGGAGCGGGCAGCAAGATCCTTCTCAACGGTGGTACGTTGGTGATGGGTGGAGACATTGTCTTCAACAACAATCGTGGTGCCGCCACCAACACTGCCACGTATTTGGAAATCACCGGGACGGGCAGCCCTGACAGCGCGGGGACGCTGGATTTGGGTGGAGTCTCCCGAACCATCGTTGTTGAGACCAATCAGTCTGGAGCCAACGCGATCGGCAGCGATGCGGGCATCGAAGTCGCCATTGCCAACGGCGGGATCGTGAAGGAAGGCAGCCGGGTACTGTTCCTCAGCGGAACCAACACGTATGACGGCAAGACGATCATCAATGAGGGCGGAGTCAGCATTTCGGATGCGGTCAACCTTGGTGCGGACACCCCGGGCAATTCGATCGAACTTCGAAATGGCGGGACTCTGCAGAGCACAGGCCCGTTTGTGACGCTTGGGGCAAACCGGTCGATTCTGCTCGATGGCAGTGGTGGAACCATAGATGTGGTGGGGGGAGCAACGAACGCCTTGGTGGTTTCGAGCATCATCTCGGGGCACGACTGCGCGGCGCTGACCAAGACGGGTGTGGGTGCGCTGGCACTGAGCGAAGCCAACACCTATGAAGGAGGAACGGTCGTGGCGGAAGGGAGCTTGATTGCGGCGAACACGAGCGGATCGGCCACAGGTGCGGGGCCCGTGACGGTGCAGGCTTCGACCATACTGGGAGGGGACGGGTTTATTGCCCCCGGCGCGAACAACGGCGTGATGATCGACGGCCAATTGCTCGTCGGCGATCCGCTTGCGAGCATGGGAACCGACTTGAGCATCGTGACCTCCGGGACGGGAAGCATGGTGCTCGGCTCGGGATCGACCACGACGTTCGATCTTTGGAGTGGTGCGGGAGCCGGCGACAACACCGCATTGTTGACTGCGGCGGACCTATTGGTCGTGGGCGGCACGAACGGCGTGATGCTGGACGGGACGCTGGAGATTCTCAATCCGAACTCAATGACGACCTGGGCGCAGGATGACTCGTGGAAGTTGTTTGACTGGACGGCACTGTCGGGCGGAGTGACGGGCAGTTTCTCGAACCTGACGTCGAATGTGGGGAACTTCGCCAATCTGCCGGACCTCAGCGCGCTGGCGCTGGCATGGGATGTCTCGAACCTCTACACCACCGGAGTGATCACCATCGTTCCAGAACCGGGTCGCATGGTGCTGCTGGCGTTTGGGCTGATGACGTTGGTGGTGCGCCGCCGTCGTTGATTGGAATCGACTGTTTGAGGGCGGGCTTCTTCGGAGGTCCGCCCTTTTATTGGGCAGCGACCAAGAATGGTTGGTCTATGATGTCGGCGGCACGACCAGCAACTTTGGCAACCTGTCTCTGGTGATCGACAACTGGGCGGATTCCAATGGAGCCTTGTTCGATAACTTATTCTCGGGTTCGAGCTTTGGGTTCCGCCAAGCAGGCAGTGATGTCTACCTGGACTACACCTTTGGTTCGATCATTCCTGAGCCGAGCCGGGTCGTGCTTCTTGCTCTTGGCGTTCTGGGAGTGTTCTTCCGCCGCCGGAGGGCGGTCTAAGGGTTGACGGACTTTGGGAAGTGACGTGATCGAGAATCGATCACGCCACTGACATTCATTCAAAACAGAACGGGCCTCCAAGGAGGTCCGTTTTTGTGCTGCAGGGCGGGTGGCTCCAATGTCGGACTGTCTGCCGGAGCCAAGCGGATTCCCGGTTTGGAATGACCGGATTTCCCGGTGACCCTTTATTGCGCGTCATGGGGCGATTCACTGTTTCACCCCAGTCTGGGGCTTAGCTCTTGTGGAGCCTAAGTCTTTGTGGGATCTAAGCCTTAAGAATAAATAACATTATACCAAGTAAATCTTCTATTTGAGAGGGGTGGGGGATACTCTTTTTGGCATCGGCAGTCGGTTGGGCGGATTCAATTGAAGCAGTCCCTTCAGCTGACGACGCAGTCACATTCCTTTGGAACCACACCCACGCCAAGTTTCCTGCCTCTCCGCCGCCACCCTGTTTTCGAACCGCTATTTCCGAATGCATCTCAAGTCCAGAAAGTGACACGCAGGTGCCCCTCCAATACACAGCGCTTGACCTTGAACATTATGAAACGACCTCATCACCCTTGCCGACAGTTGAGTTGGATTGTGATTTTCTTGATCACCGCCTTATTTGCCGACCCTCAGTCCAATGCACAGACCGTCTTCTGGGACACGGACGCAAGCACGGCAGGCAATGATGCCATTCTCGGCACCGGACTTGGGGGCACGGGTACCTGGGATACTTCGACCGCCAATTGGTGGGATGCAGCGAGTTTGATCAATTGGCCGAACACGAATGCGAACATCGCGGTCTTCTCGTACGCGGACGTCGGTCTTCCAGTGGAAAACACGGTGACGCTGACCTCGGGCATCACGGCGAACTCCGTTTATTTTGAGCGCAGCGGCTACACCCTCGCGGGTGGAGAGCTGACGCTTGCCGGCGTGACGCCTGCCTTGGAAGCAGAGTTCGCTTCATCCGCCACCATCGGCAGCGTGATCGCGGGCACTGACGGACTTAGAATCTTGGGTGGTGGCACGATTCGCCTCACGAACAACGCCAGTACTTACATCGGTGTCACCAATATCGACAACGGCACGCTCATCATCACGGATCAGGGTGCCCTCGGTTTGGACACGTCCATCATTGATATCAATGGTTCCGCCGGCCGCTCCTTCGGTGGGGGTTCTCTCTTTCTGGACGGCTCCGCCGTTGGCATGACCATCACCCGGAATGTCGACATCTCCGGCCTCGGCCCCATCACTGACCGCGGTTCCTCCCTCTTGAGCATCGGCGACAACACCCTCACCGGCACGGTCCGGCCGGTGCAGGGGAACTCCGCTCCCCGCATCACATCCATCGAGGGAACGCTCACGATCTCTGGCACCCTCGACACTAGCGGAGCGGCCAACACCAACTACGCCCGCTTCGGCGGCATCAACGATGTGACCACCGGAGACTACGTGCTTAATGGCGTTCTCACTGGCGATGGCAATATCGTCAAGAGTGGCGGGGGGATGCTCCTCTTCGACCCCACCACGACCTCGGGTTTCAGTGGTCGGCTCCGCATTGAAAACTCCACCTTCAATCAGGGCGGTATCCGCGTAACGAACGGCGCAGGCGTCCTCGGTACCCGCATCGGTTCGGGCACCAATGACGCCACCGGTGCGGTCCTCGATTTCAACAGCGGCATCCTCGAGTCTCGCCAAGATACCCAGACCCTCACCGGCGACGGCGGTGCCATTCCCAATGTCTACCAGCGCGCCAACGCGGTGATCGTCGTCGATAACGCTCCCAGCGATACCAGCATCGAGACCGGTGGTACGCTCCAGCTCGGCAATTTCGCTGCGGATGATGATCGTGACCTCGTTCTTGACGGTCGCAACGGCTACAACGTCACCATCGGTGATATCACCGAGATTGGTGGAACTGGCGCCAACATGGACATCTTCAATCGACTCGAGGGCGGCATTCTCACCATCGGCAATCTTCAGTTCTCCGGTGGCAACGGGAATCAGAACCTCTACTTTAGGGACGGGGCCAACGGCAGCACCGTCATCACGGGCGACGTTACGGCGGTTGGCACCGGCACCAAGCAGATCATTAAGGACGGCCAGGGCACGGTCACCATCCTCGGCACTGGCAGTTCAGGCATCGGGATCATCAACATCGACGGCGGCACCCTCGCCATCACGGATTTCCGCTCGATCGGCGGTGCCAACGATATTCGCATCGACGGCAATGCCAGTTCCAACTCCAACGGCACCAGTACGCTTGAAATCGGCACCTCCACGGCCCCCGGTAGCGCAGCGGATCTCACGACCGCCGCAGCGATCACCATTGATGGGGCCAACGGGCAGGACGCCATCATCCGCGCCGTGCAGACGGGCGCCAATCCGGTCATCTTCAACGGCGCCGTCTCCGGCACGGTCGCCGGTGCTTCCCGCGACCTCATTCTCGGCGGCACCAACACGCTCGACAACGCCATCAACGGCACCATCACCCAGAACTCCGCCGCCGACGACATCCGGATCTGGAAGATCGGTTCCGGCACTTGGGTCCTCGGGGGCGCTGGCAATGCCTATGAAGGCCAGACACTCATTGGGCAAGGCACCCTCAAGGCCCGGGCCGACGGCGACGCTTCCACCATCATTCCTGACGCATCCGACATCCGTTTCGTGATTCACGGCAATCGTCCCGGTCCCAACCAGTCTCTCATCGACGAAAGCCAGGGCCGCGGCACGGGCACGTTTGAGTTCGTTGGCTTCGGTGGAAACAGCACGGAAACCGTCGGCACCCTCATTGCCGACGACAACGCCAATACCGTTCGGCTCAACCCCAATGGCGGCACTGCCTCGCTGATCTTCGCTGGTATCAATGAACCGGATGTCGACGCCACGATCAACTTCGTCGCTCCCACCATCAATGACACGATCACCTTCACCGCCTACACGGGTTCCACGACGGATATTTTTCACGCTGGCACCTACTTCAACGGCTCGGACTTCGCCCTCATTACGGGTGCCGCTACCGCCGTTCGTGCGCCCATCTACGGAACCGATGCCGATTTCGCCAACGCCATCGACGCAGGCACGTTCGTCGCGGGTGACAACGTCAACGTCCAAGCGGACCTGACCACCTCCGGCGCTCTCGCCATCAAATCCCTCCGCATCGATGGCTCCACGACGAACACCCTCACCCTCGGCGGTCTGCTCACCATTCAGGACAACGGGGCCGCCAACAACGATGGCGGAATCATTCTCACCGGTGGCGATGCCACGATCACCGGTGGCAACGTCACTACCGGTGGCACTGGAGATTTTTATGTTCGTGTTGAAGGTGCCCCCAACACCCTCACCCTGAGTTCCGGGGTCCCCAACACCAGCGACGGCAGCTTCGTCAAGACTGGTTTGGGCACGCTGGTCATCGACACGACCCTCAATTTCGGTGACGTCAACGCCGACCGTCAGGCCTTCCTTGAGGGCACGACCCGGCTCAGCTCCACGGGAAGTTTGGCCAATCGTACGCTCTACCTCGGCCATGATGCTACTCTCGAACTTCAGGGCAACGATGATGCCATTCGCGGCCTCGAAGGCGGCGGCGTGATCGACAACATTTCCGCCACCGGACTTACCCTCACGATCGGCAATGGCAATCAGGGCGGTGTCTTCAGCGGTGTCATCACCGAGTCGGGCGGCGGCCAAGTGAGCGTCACCAAGGAAGGAACGGCCACCCTGTCCTTGGACGGTTCCAGCAGCTTCACGGGTCCGCTTACCGTCGGCTCCACCGGCCAGATCGACTTCTCGAAGCTTGCCAACATCGGCGTCGCCAGTTCGCTGGGGGCGGGGGACGCCACCTCCGACGCCACCAACGCCGCCTCCCTCGTCTTCACCGGCAACAGCGCTACCGGTAATCAGGGCAGAATCAACTACGATGGCTGGGAAACGGTCAACACAGACCGCCTCTTCACGCTGGGTGGCACCGGAGCCGACGCGGGTGGCGGCATCATCGCCAACGGCGTCACCAACGCCAACATGGTCTGGTCCAACCCGGGGGCCATCGCCATCACCAGCCCGGATGACAACCAGATGCTGCGCCTCGGCGGCGGCAACAGTGGTGACAACGCCTTCCTGCCGCAGCTCGTGGATCCCAGCGGCTTGGGTGTCCTCAGCCTCTACAAGCAGGGGGGCGGCAACTGGGCCCTCCTCAATCAAGCCAACAGCTACACCGGCAACACCCTCGTCGGTCTTTCGGGCGGGACGGATGACGGTGTTCTCATCTATAGCGGCACCAGCCTTCCTGCGATCTCCGGCCTCGAGCTCAATTCCGGCCAGATCGCCACCTCGGGCACCTTCACACGCGACCTCGTTGCCACGCTCACCCCCGGCAACTCCAATGAAGTCAGCATGGCTGGCGGTGGAACGAACAACAACCGGGGCTTCGCCGCTGCGGAAGGCAACCTCACCGTGACGCTCTCCGGTGGTGCCCCGCTCACCTGGGGTGCCGGCGGATTCATCCCGGACGGCCAGGCTCTCCGCCTCAACAGTTCCCAGCTCTCCAATGGTGAAGTGAATTTCACCAATGACATCGACCTCGGTGCCACCAAGCAACTCATCGTCGTCGAAGACAACGGCCACACGGGCTACGACTTCGCCACCCTCTCGGGGGATCTCAGCGGCACAGCCGGTCTTCGCGCCGACGGCGGCGGCATGCTCCGCCTGACCGGGGACAACTCCTACAGCGGCCCCACTGAGGTCGACAACATCGAACTCCACGTCAAGTCGCTCGGCAACTCGGCCATCGGCGGGAATTCCAGCGTCGGTGTCGCGTCCAACCTCCAAGCCGACGGCATCCTCATGCAGGGCAACGGCAACAGTCCGTCTGTTCTCGTCTATACCGGTGCGGGTGAAGTGAGCGATCGCTACATTTCTCTCGAAGCGAACGCGGGCAACACCAATCAGGAGCCCCGCATCTACGCCAGCGGCACCGGGCCCCTCATCCTCACGAACCTGCACAACAACAGCACCGCCGCCTCCAAGCAACTCTTCCTGCGCGGGAACAATGCCGCCGGGAACATGATCACGAGTGTCATCGGTAATTCGGGTGCCAATAACTTCGAAGTCATCATCGACGGCGGTGCCACTTGGATTCTCTCCGCTGCCAACACCTACGGAGGCACCACTCATCTCAACGCGGGCGCCGCTGGTGCCGGCAACGACGCAGCCTTCGGCACAGGCACCATCTCCATGAACAATGGGATCATGTTCGCCCACGGTGCTGATCGCACCATTGCGAACAATATTCAGGTCGATAACAACACCACGATGGGCTACATCGGTGAGCATTCCCTCACCTTCACTGATGCCAATGTTGTCTGGTCGAACACGGGTAACAACGGCGGGATCAACAACAACATCGATACCACAAACGGGGATTCGTTGACCTTCACGGGTGTCATGGACTGGAATGGCATCACCGCCACTCGGACATTCTCTGTCGGCGGTAACGGCGACACCAACCTTCCCGGTGGGATCGACACCAACACCGCCTTCGGTGTCCATCTCAACAAGAACAACGCCGGCACCTTGACTCTCGGCAATGCTGGTGTCGTCAACAACGGTCGAGGCAACGGCAATACCAACATCGACAATGGGACCCTCAAGATCGCCGCAGGATCCGGCGACGGCGTTCTGCCAAGCATCGCAGGCCCTGTCCTCCTCTTTGACCCCGAGGCGGGTGAGATCGCCACTCTGGACGTCAATGGTAACGCCACCACGGTCTCGGCGCTCACCACCAGCGGCGAGGGAGATGCGATCATCGACAACTCCAGCGCCACGGATGCGACTTTCACCTTCGGGGCCAACGACGGTGCCGTCACGACCAGCGCCAACAGCGTTCTGACCCTTTTCACCGATACCGGCTCCGGCAAGCTTTCGATTCAGAAGACAGGCAACACGGCAGCCATTTTTGATTCTGATGTCACTCTCACGCATCAGGGCAATACCGGCGTCGACGGCGGTGGCTCCCTCATCCTCAACACGGACCTCGCCAGCACCTCCGGCCTCAGTGTGGACGGCGCGGGCTCCCTCCTTGAGGTCGGCTCCCTTTCGGGGGCTGCGGGTGTCACGTCCGTGGTCGTCTCCGATGGGACGCTCGATCTCGCCAATGGCGTTGGTGACGTGCTCAATGGTTTGACGACCCTCAGTTTGGGCACTTCGAGCGGGGTGACTCTCAATCTAGACGCGGGTGACATCGGCACCGATCTCCTTTCCACCGGTGCAGGTGCTGCAGTGACCGCCAACACGATCACCCTCAATATCACCGACCTCGGCATGACGGCGGGGTCCACCTACACCCTCCTCTCTGCGGGCAGCGGCCTCTCCGGCGGCACCTTCGCCCTCGGCACGACTCCGGGGGGCTTCACCGGTTTCACGACGAACTTCACCGACGGCCTCGTCCAGATCACACCCATAGCGCTGGATGCTGAGAGCAGTTTCTTCTGGACTGGCACCACAGATAACTCTTGGAACGGCAACGTGAACAACTTCTCGACCGACTCCGCCGGTGCCACGGCTGCCACCGTCAAGCCCGGTTCCGGAGACACCGTCACTTTTGTCGCCGACACCCACGGCGGCGGTTCTCTCGTCACCACGCTCGAGGAATCCTTCACGCTCGATTCCCTCGTCTCGCGCGCCAGCACGAGTACGCCAACGGATGTCACCCTCGCCCCAGGTGCTGCGGGTCGCCTAGTCCTCAACCCAGCCGTCGCTACGACTGGTATCACGCTCGAAACCGGTAGCGCTCCCGCCTTCACCATCAGCGCCCCACTCACCGTCCTCGCGAATCAGCAATGGGACATCGCCGACAGCACCACCACCTTGAACCTTTCCGGTGGCCTCGGTGGCGAGGCAGACGTGAGTATCCTCGGCGCTGGCACGGTCCGAATCACTTCGGCTGCCGACGCGGGCTTCAACGCTGGCGGCACCTCTGACATCACCGTTGGCGGTACCACCACGTTGATCGTGGGGGATACGAATGCACTGAGCGGCAGCGTCATCGAGCTGAATGGCGGCACCCTCTCCACCGACAACGCCAACCGCATCCTGCTCGGCAACATCTCCACCACCGCGGATTCCACCATCAACACCGTCGAGTTCAACGCCACCGTCGGCGGCACGACGGACGAGGGCCGCGACATCGTCTTCCGGGGCGCCCTCACCGGCTCGAACACCCTTACCATCCTCGGCGAGACCGACGCGCTGTGGGACGGCATCGTCAACTTTGACAGTGATCAGGCGAATACCCTCGCCGACACCAGTGGCTTCACTGGCGACTGGATCCTCGATGGTGGTCGCCTGCGCTACGATGAGGTCGGCTTCGCGGGGGCCACCAATTTCCAGACGAGCGGCGATTTCTACTTCCAAGGTGACGGCACGGAGAGGGGCCTCGTCGAGTGGAATGCCATTGAGCCGGGTAGGAACTACGATCTGTCGACCATGAATGTCATCGTCGCCAACGCGGCTGGTGACGCGCGCGGGCGCCTTCTCGTCAATGAACTCGACACCAGCCGTGCTGCCGCCACTGGCACCACGGTCGTCCAACTTGGCACCGTCACCCTTGGTGACGCCAACGGCCCTGGTCACCTCGAATTTGATTCGGGTGAGGGCTTCATCACGGACACCGACCAATCTCGCTCGCAAATTCGGATCACCGGTGGCGTCGTTCTCGCGAATGACGGCATCCTCGAGAATACCGACGGAGCTTCCGTCCACGTCATCGACGGCGGTATTTCCGAAGTCGGCGGTGCCCGTCGGCTCGATATCCGGGGCGGAAGTACCGCGAACGCCAAGCTCCACCTGCTTCAGGACAGCACGCACACCGGCGGCACCTTCCTCGACAGCGGCGCTCTCCTCATTGCCACGGCTGGTGGTGTTGGCACGGGCGACATCACCTTCAACGGTGGCTCCATCGGTGCCTCCACGGATGGTCTCGTCATCACCAACAACATCGAAGAAGCCGACGCCAACCAGATCTACTTCTACGGCGATGATGACAATAGCATGACGCTTGCCGACAGCTTCAGTCATCCGGGCCAGCGTGTTCTCCGCGCGAACGGCGACCTCATCATCGACGCCGGCAACACGCTCGCCAAGGAAACGGTCACCTTCACGGGGGCCATCACATCTCTAAGCACCGCCGACAACGGCGATCTCGTTCTCGAGGGCAACACCCAGGGCGCCGGCATCATTTCTGGCGGAATCACCCAGCCCGTCGGCACGGTCGACCTTCAGGTCAACGGCGGCGAGTGGACCTTCAACAGCAACGTCGTCTTCGGGGAACATTTGTTCATCCAGACCAACGACGCCATCGTGAACTTCGTCCTCCCCAACAGCATCAGTTCCCAACCCGGCAACACTGATTCGGTCCGCGTCTACAACGACGCTGTCCTCAACATTAGCGCCGATCAGAGCTTCGTCGAAATCGACCAACTCCGCGTGGGTGTGGACGGCAACAACACCGGCACCTTGAACCTCGCCAACGGTGTCACTCTGGGTGACTTGACCACGAACAACACCATGGACCTCATTGTGGGTCTCCAGTCCCCCCTCCGGGACGGCCATATTCTGGTCGATGGTTTCGCCAGCGGAAACACCGCCACGATCATCGCCGACAATCTTGATCTCTACTCGGGCATCATTCAGGCCAATCTCGTCAGGGGCTCCGGCAACATTCAAATGGACAAGTTTGGACCCGGCACCGTCACTCTGATGGGGGACAACAGCGGGTGGATCAACGGCAACAACCGCACCCGCGTCTTTCAAGGCGAGCTCATCCTCGACTACACCGTGCAAACCGGCGAAAAAATCAGCAACGTTAACAACGCCCACCTCGAGATGCGCGGCAGCACCGTGACCCTCAACGGCCATGCCACCATCCCCGTCATTGAGGCCATCGGTGCGAACGCCAACGCGATTCTGGTTTTGACCGACGGTATCGACGGATACAACGTCATTGGCGTCAACAACAACGGTGCCGACATCGGCCTCCAATTTGGTGGGATCAACCGCAACGTTGGAGACGGCACGCTCCTCGTCGACCTGTCCAACGCCGGTGCCTCCAGCTCCACGAATGGTGTCATCACCGATGAGGTCAACAACGGCACTACGGGCCTTCTCGACAACGAGCTCAACGCCGCCTACGCCATCGTCAGGGACAGCACCGGCATGCACTTCGCCACGAACGCCACCAACGCGGCCAATGGCAACGTCATCGGCCTCGTGAGCACCTCGAACGACACTGTTTCGACTTGGGCGTTTGGCGATCATGTCACGGATTCCGCCGGGTTTTCCGGCATGGTCACCGCAGGGCATCTGGCCAGCCTGCGCTTCGACGCGGCTGCCAATTCCTCCGTCGCCCTCGGATCCAACGGGACCCTCCACATCGATTCCGGCGGCATCCTTCTCACCGACAACGTCACCGCCGGCACGCAGAACATCACTGGCGGTGTCCTCAGCAGCGGTGGTGGGGAACTGATCATCCACAACTACGCCACCAACGACTTCGTGATCAGCTCTGAGATTCGCGGCACGGACATCATCACGATCAGTGGCACCGGGACCACTGACCTCACAGGTGAGATTAGCACCAGTGGCCGCGTCAACCTCTTTGGCGGCACGCTTCGGACCCACGGCAATCTCAACCAGTTTCAGGACGTCTTCGTCAGTCAGGGCAGCGCCGTCACCTGGGAACTCACCGCCGACGAAGAAATTCGCCGGCTCACCGGTGGTCGTGAAGATGGCGCGGGTGCGGTGACCGGTGCCATCAACATCGGCACTCACAACCTCACTCTCAACTACACGGGCGGAAACAGCAACTTCGGCGGCGAGTTCGTCGGCTCCGGGAATGTCATCGTGAAGGGCAACAACAACTTCGATCTCTATGGGGAGATGAGTGACACCTTCACCGGCGACTTCATCGTCGATGGCGGTATTCTGCGCCTTGACCTCCGCTTCGACGCCCGCAACGCCGCCACCGACTTCATCGTCCAGAATGGCGGGTACCTCGAAATCGACAACACCAGTGGCACCCGGGATGGCGACCGGATCAACGGCAACGCCTCTGTCACCCTCATCTCCGCTGACGGTGGCCTCAACGCCGCTCCAGATCGCGCCCTCGGCTTCTTCCTGAGAACGGACCAACCGAGCACCAACGCGGAAAATATTGGCGACCTCGTCCTCGGTGGCGGCCACAGTTATGTCACCATCGACGCCCGCACCGCCGCGGACGATCCTTTCATCCAGGCCAACAACGTCGTTCGCAACAATGCCTCGACCCTGACCGTGCGCGGCTGGGATCTCGGTGAGGCCGGCAGCGGCGCCCAAGTCTCGCGCCTGCTCATGGACAACGGGAGTGAGGTGGCCTTTAGAGCCGCCAACGAAATCGGCGGCGGGGGTGCCCTCGGCACCACGACCATCTCCATCGTTCCATGGGCCATCGGGTCTGATGCAGCCGAAATTTTCCAGAACGCCGTTGGTGATACCAATCCGGGGAATTCCTTTGCCCAATACGAGGACACCAATGGTTTCCGTGTCCTCGATCTTGCCACGGAATACAGCACCTTTGCAGGGGCTGGTGGTGCCACCGACAACGTGCGTGAGTCTATCGCTGCTCCCCTCGCGATTGGCTCTGCCGGGCCTGGTGTGACGACGGTCAACTCCCTCGTCCTCGACAACATCGCCACGCCGGGTCTCACAGTTCTTGGTGCCGGCGCAGGTGAAAGCCTCGAAGTCACCAGCGGTGGTTTCCTCTTTACGAACTCAGGTGCCGTGGCAACCGCCACCACTTATGACACCACGCTTGGTGGCTTCGACAGCGGCATCACCACCGCCTCGGGCGAATACATCTTCCACGTCGTCAATCCGAACCTCTCGGACGCCACGATCGTCAACCGGGCCGTCGTTTCGTCAGCGCTCACTTCCACAGCCATGCTGACGAAGTCCGGTCGCGGCACGCTCGTCCTGCAGGGTGCCAACACGGCCCTCACGGGGGTCAACCTCAACGACGGCGTCCTCGAGATTCTCGACAACGACCACATTGGCGGTGACGCGGGCACAACCAACTTCGCAGGCGGCACGCTGAGCCTCGCCAGTGGGTTTGGCGACGATCTCTCTCTCCGCTCGAATTCCTTCCTCGGCGGCACCACGAGCACACTCAGTCTCGTTGGTAACACGCTCGCGTTCGCCAATGACCTCGGCACCGGCTCTGGCCACCTCATTGTCGCTGGTGGTGACCTGACCCTCAATGCGATCTCCACGCGCACCGGCGACACCACGATCGCCGGTGGCACGGTCACCTTGGGTGCGAATGACGCCATTGGCACCGGTGGTGATGTGCTCCTCGCCTCAGGTGGTATTCTCGGCCTCGGCACCAACAATCTCACCAACGTCGGCACCTTCGCCACCAACGGTGCCAGCCCGGGTATCACGGGCACTGGCACCATCAGTGCTTCCGAGGCCTTCTTCTTCGACAATACTGGGGCGACTGTGGTGGACGCGACACTCGACGGCACCGCCTCGCTCCTCAAGGAACAGGGCAACACCCTCACCCTCAACGCCTCCAACACCTACACTGGCCAGACCATCATCGGCGCTGGCACCCTGACCGCTGGCGCGAACAACGCGACCGGCGTAGGCGGCGGCCTCAGCATCGACAATGCCACGCTCAACACCGGCGGCTTCAGTCTGACTCATGGGATCGTCACGACGAGCGGAGCCACCCCGTCCATCCTCGGCACTGGCACCATCACGGCCACCGCCTACGATCTCAGCAACACTGGCGCGAGCACCATCAGCGCGGTTCTCGCCGGTGGCTCCAGCTACTTGCGCAAGGATCAAGGTGGTGTCGCCAGCCTGTCCGGTGCCAACACCTATGGCGGCCCCACGGAAGTCCACGAAGGCACGCTTCAACTCGGTGACGGCGCCACGACGGGCTCCCTTAACACCGCCAGCACCATCACGGTCAACTCGGGTGCCACCTTTGGGTTCAATCGCAGCGACACCGCCACCCAGGGCACTGACTTTGCGAATGACATCACGGGCGGAGGTAACCTGAGACAATCGGGTTCTGGCACGACGATCCTGAATGTCGCCAACACCTACACTGGCTCAACAACCGTGGCAGATGGTATCCTCCGCATCAGCCACAATGACGCCCTCGGCACCGGCGGCACGACGACGATCAGCGGAAACGCGGCCGATGGCATCCTCGAACTGACCGGCGGGATCACCGTTGGCGAGAACATCATCATCTCCAGCCGTCAGGGTGGGACGATCGACGCCCCAGCGCTTTCCAATCTCAGCGGGAACAACGAGATCACGACATCGATCGGGCAGACGACAGGGGGCTCGCGGGCCAACATCGAGTCTCAGGCCGACCTCCTAACGCTCTCCGGCGGTTTCGCCCCGACTACCGCGACGGGTACCCGGACGGTGCAGTTTATGGGTGCTGGTAATATTCTGGTGAGCGGCGCCGTCGACAACGGCTCTGCAACGGGCGGCTTGTCCGTCATCAAGAGTGGAACTGGGACGCTTACGTATACCGCCGCCAACACCTATACCGGCACGACGACCGTTTCCGGTGGCACCTTGGAGGTCAACAACACCACGGGGTCCGGCACAGGAACAGGCGCTGTGACGCTTCAAACGTCGACGATTCTCGGTGGCTCAGGCATCATCACGGGTCCGGTGACGGTCGAGTCTGGCGGTATGATCTCCCCTGGTGAAGGCGCGGCCCTCGGCACTAGCAACAAGACCCTGACCTACACTGCGGCCTCGGCGACGGCGGTGACTATCGACGATGGAGGCCAAATTCAGTTGGGCATTACGACCGAAGTCTTCAACAGCTCAGCCTTTGCCGCAGCCATTCAGGGAGGCGGCGCAGCCGATGCACTCGACTACCTCACCGGGGCTGGTGCTGGCGAATTGGGCAGCTGGAATGCGGTCCCTGGCGCTGGCGACGCGGACTTTATCAACCTCACCGGAACAGGTTCCAATCTGAGTCTTGGCACGGGTGCGGGAACACTCACGATTCTCGATAATGGGTATCTCGCCTCAACACCTGAATTTGGTGACGTGTTCAACCTCATGGACTGGACGCAGCTCAGTGTCATCGGAGGCACCTTCGACGCAGCCACCGACTTCAATCTGCCAGTTCTTGGCAGTGGCTTTGCGTGGGATACCTCGGCCTTCACCACCTACGGCGTGATCGCGGTCGCTCCTGAGCCGAGCCGAGTGGTGCTCTTGGCTCTCGGACTGTTCTTCGGATTCTTCCGCCGTCGTCGCTAGTCACATCGGTCGATGCTTCAATTCAAGGTGGGTTTCTTCGGAAGCCCACCTTTTTTGTACCCGGTGCGGATCGAGGAGACAATGGTGCTCGCGCTGCTTCTGAGTTTTTGCTAGAAAGCGGGTCATGAAACCCAGTTTTCTTTTGATCGTCGGGATGGTTTGCCTTGGAACCCTCTTCGCTCCCGGTGCTGAACGTCGCCCAAATGTTGTCTTCATCATCGCGGATGACTTGGGCTACGGCGATGTTGGATGTTACGGCCAGAAGAAAATTCGGACGCCGAGCGTGGATCGTATGGCGGCCGAAGGGATGAAGTTCACGGCCCACTATGCGGGCAATGCCGTTTGTGCACCGTCCCGCTGCGTCTTGATGACGGGCAAGCATCCCGGGCATGCCTACATTCGTGATAACCGCGGTGTTGCCAAGGGGGAGGTCATCAATGGAAAGCCTGAGGAAGAGGGTCAGTTCCCAATTCCAGATGCGGAGATCACGATTGCCGAAGTGTTTCAGAAGGCGGGTTATGCCACGGGTGGTTTTGGAAAGTGGGGTCTGGGTGGTCCGCACACGACGGGTGCCCAGTTGAAGCAGGGCTTTGATCGCTGGTTTGGCTACAACTGTCAGGGCGTCGCCCACAACTTCTATCCCACCTATCTGTGGGACGACGACAAGACCATTGATCTCGACAATCCGGCCTTCTCGGCACACGACACGTTTCGCCCCGACGAGGATCCCTACAATCCGGCCAGCTACGATCGCTTCAAAGGCAAGGAATACTCGGCGGACCTCATTTCCGAGCAGGTGCTGAATTTCATCCGCGATCACAAGGACGAACCCTTCTTCCTGTATTGGCCGACGACGGTCCCGCATCTCGCCCTTCAGGTGCCGGAGGATTCTCTGGAGGAGTATCTGGGAGACTGGGAAGACCCGCCCTACAAGGGAGGCAAGGGCTACATTCCCCATTTCAAACCGCGTGCTGCCTACGCGGCGATGATCACCCGCATGGACCGCGACATTGGCCGAGCCATGGATTTGGTCGCGCAATTGGGCCTCGATGAAGAGACCATTTTTGTGTTCACCAGCGACAATGGACCAACTCACGGAACCCATGAGGGGTTGGCCGGAACCGACAGCCTCTTCTTTGATTCGGCCGGAGGTCTTCGCGATGGGAAGGGCTCCCTTTACGAAGGTGGGATTCGTGTGCCTTGTGTGGTTCGATGGAAGGGTCGTATCGAGGCAGGATCCGTTTCGGACCGCGTCACTGGGTTTGAAGACTGGATGCCGACCTTGATGGGCTTGGCCGCTGTCGAAGGGGCTCCAAAAGATATCGATGGCGTCAATTTTGCTCCGACCCTCTTGGGTGAAGCACAGCCCGAGCGCGAGTTCTTGTATCGGGAGTTTCCTTCCTACAACGGTCAGCAATGCATCCGCGTTGGCGATTGGAAGGCCGTTCGCCAAAAACTCAAGCCTCGTGGTAAGTCGCAGCCCGTCGTGAAGACGGAACTCTACAATCTAAAGGTGGATTTGGCCGAGACTCAGGATGTCGCGTCTGAAAACCCCGAGGTCGTGGCGCGTCTTGAGAAACTCATGAATGAGCACCGCACCCCGAGCGAGGAGTTTCCATTCCCAGTCCTTGATGGCGAAGGATGATTTGGCGGCACCCGTGGCGTGGCGGTGGACTCATTTGCCTGATGCACCATCGCCCAGCGGGATGTCTACTGGGTGGGTGATCCGCCAAACCGCGTCACTGCCCTTGCGCTGAGCGGCCAGCCAGTTGAGGCCGGCAAGATAAATCATTTCGTGGCCGCCTTCGAAGAGGGTGACGCGGGTATTGCCTGAGACCTTGCGATAAAGCACGGGCTTCTCCGCGAACAGGGCATCGGGTTCGAACGCGGGTGCACCCACAGGGATTTTTTGGGTTTCGTAGAACTCTCCGATCTCTGAGTCGGGGATGCTCTCCTGACTGCCAACGACTTGATTGAAGGCGAAAAGGCTGTGGCGGAAGGGGACGCTGCCTGCTCGCCCATCGTGGATGCCGTGGTTGATGTCCAGGGGCACTGCCGGTGCGTTCTGCAGCCAATGAAGGGGGGATCGTCTCTGTGCTTCTTTCATGGCAGATTGGGATTCCTTGGGTGATCCGCCGAGCGCGGCTTCCATCATCGATCCATACTTGTCCGGCTTTCCGTTCTTGATGTGCTCGGTGTGCCACGCGGCGATATCACTGATGCCGCACCAGGCGGAGACTCCGGCCCAAATCTCGGGATGACGGCCTGCCATCAGGAGGGACATGTGACCGCCCCCGCTGACGCCGATGAGGTAGATCCGAGTTTCATCCACGTTGGCGTTCTCTTTCGCCCAAGCGACGGCATCCACGATGTCCTGAACGGCGAGATCGGAACCCATGGCCTCGGGCGTGCGATTGACCCCGCGAAAATTGGGATAGATGAAGGCCCACCCTTGATCCATGCACCAGCGGGCGTACGCACTGCCGTTGGCCGCCTGCGTGTAGTCGCCACTCCAAGTGTGGAGTCCGACCAAAAGTGGGGCGGGTGTCTCCCCAGTGGATGGCGAGTAAAACATCGCCGGTTGCGTGCTCCCGTCGATGCTGGAGAGATGCCGGATCTCTTTCACACCCTCGGGCCAGTCGGCGGCTGAGGTGGAAGCTGCGATGGCGAGGGATAGAAGGGGAAGGGAGCGCGAAAGCTTCATGATGGGACAGAGAACGGCCCAAAGTGGCCGGATATTGTGGCGGTCGTGGCTCCGACGCGATGGCGGGAACGAGAATCGGAGACGATGGAACTCGCCGACTGCTTGCTTGAGCCCCACGCGTTTCCCGCTAAAGAAGCGTCGACCATGAATGAAAGCTATCAACAGCGCTACGGCGGCATCGGGCGACTTTACGGGATCGCTGCGATGGAAAAGCTTTCGCGCTCCCATGTGGCGGTCGTCGGGGTGGGCGGTGTTGGTTCATGGACCGTGGAGGCGCTGGTCAGGTCCGGTGTGGGCAAGCTGACCTTGATCGACATGGATGATGTCTGCATCACGAACACGAACCGCCAACTTCCTGCGCTGGCAGGGACCATTGGGCGCCCCAAGGTGGAGGTGTTGCGAGAAAGGGCTCTGGCGATCGATCCGTCCTGCGACGTGAGTTCCATTGTCGAGTTTCTGACGCCGTCCAATGCGTCCCGCCTGCTGGATGGCGGATTCGATTTTGTGGTGGATGCCGTGGACCGGATGTCCATCAAGGCTCTGATCATCGCAGGAAGCCGTGATCTCGGCCTTCCCGTCATCACCTCGGGCTCCGCAGGCGGACGGCGGGATCCGACCTGCCTTCGGGCAACAGACCTGGGGCTCGCCGGAGTCGATCCCTTGCTGCGCCAAGTCCGCAGGAAACTCAGGAGGGACCACGGGTTCCCACTCAGCCGCGACGGCACCGCGCTGCCCATGGGCATTCCCTGCGTCTTCTCGCCCGAAAAGCCGGTTTACCCCAAGGCGGACGGCACCTGCAGCGTGCAACCCGATGAAGACATCGAGAGAGGGCTGCGGCTGGACTGCCAAGACGGGTTTGGAGCGGCGACCTTTGTGACGGGCGTGTTTGGCTTTGCTCTGGCGGCCGAGGTGGTGGGGCGGCTTGCGAATCCACAGTGACCGGAGGGTCGTTCACGCCACAAGATGAACGTGTTGGCTTGAAACTTGCGGATCGGCTTCAGGCCTGCTCCTTTGCGCTCCCTCACCTCACCCATGTTCTCCATTTCTCGTTCTGGCGGCATTCTGCTGCATCCTTCCTCTCTCCCCGGCCGCTTCGGCATCGGAGAAATCGGTCCGGAGGCCATCCGTTGGCTCGAGACGCTGGATCGCATGGGGCACAAGGCTTGGCAAATGCTTCCACTGGGACCGACCGGCTACGGAAACTCTCCCTATCAAGCCCTCTCCAGCTTTGCGGGGAACCCGCTGCTCATCAGTCTTGAGGGCCTTCGCAACGATGGCGTCCTCACTCCCGACGATTTGGCGATGGTGCCTGCCTTTCCCACATCCAAGGTTGATTTCGATGCGGCGAGCGAGGTGCGGACGGCTTTCCTGAAACTCGCCGCCCAGCGCTTCATCACCCAGTGTGACTCGAGCCCGCTGATGCGGCTTGCCTTCAGTGTCTTTTGCGAGAGGGAAGCTTGGTGGCTCGACGACTACGCGATGTTCATCGCCCTCAAGGAAGAAAGTGGGTTTCTCCCGTGGAACGAGTGGCCTTCCCACCTCGCCCTGCGGGATCCTGGCGCGATGGAGAAGGCATCTGAGCGCCGTGCGTCCGAGATTGCCGAGGTGAAGGCTCTTCAGTTCTTCTTCCACCGTCAGTGGCAAAAGATTCGCGTTCGGGCAAAGGAGCTTGGCATCTCGCTCATCGGGGACATTCCCATTTTCACAGCCCACGACAGTGCGGACGTCTGGGCACGTCAGGACCTTTTTGAACTGGATGAAAAGGGGAATCCAATCGTGGTCGCCGGAGTGCCTCCCGACTATTTCAGTGCCACGGGACAGCGTTGGGGAAACCCTCTCTACAAATGGGATGTGCATCAGGCCGAGGGCTTTGCTTGGTGGAAGGCCCGCCTGCGCAAGACGCTCGATATGGTGGACATTGTCCGCATCGACCATTTTCGCGGATTTGCCGCCTATTGGGAGATTCCAGCGGAGGAAGAAACCGCCGTCAACGGCAAGTGGGTGGAGGCACCTGGCGATGCGATTTTCAATGCCATCAAGGAAGACTTTGGGTCGGACGTCCCCGTCATTGCCGAGGATCTTGGGATCATCACGCCCGATGTTGAGGCGTTGCGCGATGGGCAGGGCTTTCCCGGAATGCGCGTCATGCAGTTTGCCTTCGGCGGGGACACGCTCGCGGAGGACTACGTTCCGGAGAATTACCCCGAGGACTCTGTGGCCTACACCGGCACGCATGACAACGACACCGTCGTTGGGTTGTTCAACTCCAAAGTCGGTGGTGATACCACCCGAACCCAGGAGGAGATCGACAAGGAGCGGCAGAGCATTCTCAACTACACCGGCACCGACGGCAGCGAGATCCATTGGGACTTCATTGATCGGGTGTGGAAATCCAAGTCCCGGCTCGCCGTCACGCCTCTGCAGGACCTGCTCGCTCTGGGCAGCGAGGCACGGATGAACATCCCGGGCAAAATGGCCGAATTCTGGACTTGGCGCTTCACCTGGGATCAGGTGACCCCTGAAATCGAGGGGAAGATGCGGCAGATCACGGAAGATGCGCAGCGACTCGGGTAGCCTCGGTAGGCAGCGGTTCGACCGGAAGCCCCCGGGGCTTCAACGCGCAGGAACTGGGCCTGAGGTTCGTTGAGGGGGTGCAGAATCGAGCCTTCCCCGCCCATCTGCGACAAAAGCGACGGGTTGGACTGTCGACCTCGGGGAGCGATGCTGGCAAACTAGATGATTTTAAGAGTAACGTTGGGCCTGCTTTTACGATAGTATCGTCAGCAGGACCGCCGTTGATGTCGCTTATTTCAATCCATATTTCCGCATGAAAGGAGTGCTCCTGCTGATCCTCGCCGTCGTCGTGCTTGCCGTGGCGGCATGGTTTGTCGGCGGATCATCGGATGTTGAATCAGCCCCGCAGGCGATGGTTGAAGAAGGAAAGGCATTGCTGGCTCCAACGACGACCAACACCGATGCGACGGAAGTTTTTCAGCGGGCTTTCTGGAAACGACCCACCGAAAAGGATGAAATTCTACACGCCGAGCGCCGGGAGTGGGCGGATGGGGATGGGGTGGATCGCTGGCAGTGGTTCATCGCGGTCGATCCCTCGGCGGAACTGGCCCGCTACCTCCACGAGCAGAATCCTTTCAGCATGAGCGCGCCCAAGGGGGAGGTGGCATTGCCAGCAGATGAATTGCCCGAGTGGTTTCCGGATTCGGTGGATGGCTACGACGTGACTCAAACCGCCGACGGGCAGATGATTTTCCTCATGAGGCCTGGCGATGGTCGACTGTTTGCGATGAGTCAAGGCAGGGGATTTGCGAAGGCGGTTGAGGCTCCGCCACCGACGCCGCAAGGGATTTCAACCAACACTCAAGGTCGGTTGCCGACCACATCGCCGCCAACGCCTCCTCCACCCAAGCTAGACCCATGACGCCACTTCTCTCCCACATTCTCCGCTCTTCGTGGCTCTTGGCTGCAATGCTCATCGCCACGATTTCTGCTGATGCCGCAGTGCCCGCCATGCTCAATCATCAGGGCCGGATCGCGGTGGGTGGTGTGAATTTCGAGGGCACGGGGCAGTTCAAGTTTGCTCTCGTCAGTGCCAACGGCACGACGACCTACTGGAGCAACGACGGCACCAGCACCACAGGGGACCAACCGACGGACGCTGTTTCCCTCACGGTGACCAAGGGTCTTTACTCCGTGCTGCTGGGAGACATAGCATTGACGAACATGACGGCCATTCCCGCCTCGGTGTTCGCCAATGATGACGTTCGCCTCCGGGTGTGGTTCAACGACGGTCCAACGGGATTTGAACAGATCACACCGGACCAGCGGCTCGCCGCTTCGCCGTATGCGCTCGTGGCCTCGACGGTGGATCAGGTGCTGCTAAGTACTGTCGTGGCGCCGCCTCTCAAGCCCGTGGTGGCATGGGGCAGAAACTCGGCGGGTCAAACGACCGTGCCGCCTCTCTCCAACGTGGCCGCGGTGGCGGGTGGAGGTTCCCAGAGCTATGCCCTTCTCGATGACGGTTCGGTGCTGGGCTGGGGCGGTGCCGCGACGGTGCCGGGAACGGTGACGAATGCCACGCACCTCGCGGCTGGCGTTGATCACGCTCTCGTGCGGAAGAGCGACGGAACAGTCGAAGCGTGGGGCGACGACAGTTTTTCAAAAGCCTCCGTGCCGGGTGGCATCACCAATGCCGTGGACGTCGCGGCGGGGGAGAAACACAGCCTTATCCTTCGCGCTGACAAAACCGTCACGGCCTTCGGGGACAACAGTTTCCTGCAAGTAACTGGCGCGGCCTCCCTCACCAATGTGACCGCGATTGCTGCGGGTCACGATCACAGCCTGGCTTTGAAGGAGGATGGTACCGTGGTGGCCTGGGGCCGCGATGACTCGGGGCAGGTCTCAGGCACGGTGCCGATCTTCGGAACCATCCTTGCGGTGATCAGTCCGACGCAGCTGCAACTTTCCCAAAGTCTTGCGGCGGCGACTCAGGACCTGAGTTTCAATGGCGGATCAACGCAGAGCGCCACGAGCAATGGGACTGACGTCGTGACGGTGACTGACACGACGGGGTTGATTCCGGGGATGTTGGTGACAGGAACCACGGTCCTCAATCCAGCTTCACTGACCGGCATCATCGCGATCGGTGCGGGCGCGTTTCACAGCCTGGCGGTGAAAGACGATGGAACGGTGGTGGCTTGGGGGTGGGGGACCGGTGGCCAGATCACGGTACCCTACGGTTTGACGGGTGTGACCAAGGTGACGGGCGGAAACACGTTCAGCATGGCGTTGAAGAGCGATGGCAGCGTGGTGGTCTGGGGAGATGCGGCAGACGGCAAGACAATCATTCCGGACGATGCCACACAGGTCACGGGCATCGCGGCCGGGACGGATCACGCACTGGTGTTGAGGACCGACCTGATTCCAGCCCAAGTGGCGCGCTTGGATCAGGACAATCTGTTTGCCGGGAAGATCGGGATTGGCCGCGTGGCGGCGGCGAATGAATTGGAAGTGCAGGGCAATGCCAGCAAGACGACGGCCGGCAACTGGCTCGCCAATTCGGACCGACGCATCAAGGCCGAGATTCAGCCGCTGACGGGTGCTCTGGAAACGCTCGATAAAGTTCGCTTGGTGGACTTTCGTTACACGGAGGAGTATCGCGCGAAGCATCCCGGCATTGACGACAAGCGCTATCTCAATGTGATCGCACAGGAGTTTGCCGAGGTGTTCCCAGACCATGTGCAGTCAAGTGCGGAGAAACTCCCGGACGGTTCCGAGATTTTGCAGGTGGACACCTACCCGCTCACCATTTATTCGGCCGCTGCGGTTCAGGAACTCCATCGAGAGAACCAGTCCTTGAAAAAGCAGTTGGCCGGACAGGAGGAGCGGTTGCGGAGACTGGAAAAGGCGCTCTCCAACGATGACCGCTGAAGACTGAATCGCGATCCCGGATCATGAAACTCTTCGCCCTTCTGTATTCTTCATTTGTCATTTCCGCCTTTGCGGGAACCAGCGCCAATTACACTCTGTCTCCCGATGCCATCGACAATGGCGGACTTCGCGGCTCAAGCACGAACTACACAGGCGATTTTTCGATGATGGCCGGTGGTGCGGGGAGTTCGGCGGGGTATGTGAACCGCACGGGTTACGCGGGCCAGTTGGGCGACGTGGTGGCCACGGCCATTGAACTCAGTGCGCCCCAGTTGACGGTGAACGAGACGTCGACCCTGCAAATCAGCGCGGAGGTCGTCTACGATGACCTCACGACTGCGGCATTGGATGCGACCGACGTGACATGGAGTGTGGCCAGTGGGCCCATCACTGGAATCGATGCCAATGGTCTCGCTACTGCGGGCACCGTCTATCAAGACACGGCTGCGGTGGTGCAGGGCGACTATCAGACGTTTTCCGACACCTTGGGTCTCACGGTCGTGAACAGCCTGCCGGACAACTTCGGCAGCTACGCGGCGGATGGAATCGACGACGATTGGCAGGTCCTGTACTTCGGACTCGACAACCCGTTGGCAGCTCCGACGCAGGACCCGGACTTCGATGGTCAGAACAACCTTTTCGAGTTTCTTGCCAAAGTGACTCCCAATGACTCGGCGTCGTTTTTTGAGATCGTTGCCAAGGCTGTGCCCGGCCAGTCCGGTCAGAAAGAGATCGTCTTCGATCCACGCTATGTCGACCGCACCTACGTGGTGCAGACGAGCACGCTGCTCACCGCTCCAAGTTGGTCCACGCTGACACCCTCAAGTGTGAGCGACAATGGCACCGAACGCACGGTCAACGATCCTAACGCCACAGGGCCGAGGAAGTTCTACCGGGTGTTGATCAGCCGGTAGGCGCAGGCGCTGAGTTTGGAAGCGGCAGGCTGCCGGTGTGACACCGGAGCATTTACCCGAAGGCCTCGATGAAGCTGACCTCGAGGGCGAGGCTTTCGTTGACGTTGGTGTGGAGGTGCTGCTCGAGCTTGCGCAGGGCCCGCAGGCGGCGGGTGCTTTCGTTGAGCGACCATTGGTCGGCCAGGGCCGAGGTGGCATCCGCACGATCCGGGAGATCGAGGTAGTCTGCCCCGACGTGCTGGCGGGCGACATCGCCGACCCAGGCGAGGAGCAAGCCGCTGAGCGCGTTGCGTTGCTGGAGGTAGGTGGCTTCAATGAGGGCCTTGATTTGATCCTCGCGTTGTTTGAGCCAGTTGCCGTCGGTGGTCTTTTTGTAGAGATCCTTTTCGCGACTGAAGTCGCCTTCGAGTTCGTCCTGAATCTCCTTCTTCATCTCAGCGAGGAGCGTTTCGTAGTCGGCCTTCAATGCCAGTGCCGTGGCAATGGATCCGCGGCCGGTGCGGGTGTGGGCGGCGAGGATGTCGAGAAGCCTTTGCTCATGCTCGGTGAACACGCGCGCTCCGCCCTCTGGCAGCAGGGTGATCTGGATGACGCGGGACAGGATGGTGGTGAGGAGCTGCTCGGGGTGATCGGTGAGCAGGAGGATGAGTGTGCGCGGTGGGGGCTCTTCCAGGGTCTTGAGAAAGGCATTCTGCGCCTGTGGGGTCATGCGCTCAGCGTCGGTGATGATGCCGAATTTCCAGCCTCCGGGTCCCGAGGTCTGGTGAATCATCTTCTCCAGATTGCGGATCGTGCCCGGTTCATTGCCATCATCTCCGATGACGATGCGGCGGGACTTTGACTGGGGGCGGAGCACGACGGCGCCCTGCGTCTGCCAGTGTTCAAGATCCGGCTGGTGGGTGTCGGAGGCGATGTTGAGAGCGCGGGTGGCAAAGCCTTGGAGATCCGTGCCGAGAGGGCCTGTGATCAGGTAGGCGTGGCCCAGGCGACCCTGAGCGTTGGCGTTGGAAATGAGTTCGAGGGCACGATCAGCTTTGAAGGGCATGGCGGCGTTGGGTGAAGAGGTTCCAGATGTCGTCGTGGAGGTCCGCCTCAGAACGGGCGGCATCGAGCGTAACGATGCGGTCTGGCTCTGCGGCGGCGAGGCTGCGGTAGCCTTCGCGGACTTGCTCAAAAAAGGCGAGGGGCTGGCTCTCCATGCGGTCGAGCTCGCGCCCCGAGGCCTCGATGCGGCGACGACCTTCGGCGGCATCCATATCCAGCAGGACCGTGAGGTGGGGCAGGGTGCCGCCGACGGCAAAGGCGTTGATCGCGGCGACGGCTGCAGCGGGCAGGCCGCGAGCGATGCCTTGGTAAACCGTCGTCGAGTCGAGGAATCGGTCCAGAATGACGATGTGACCTCGATTCAGCAGTGGCCGGACTTTCTCTCTCACGATCTGGGCACGGCTGGCGGCGAAGAGGAGGAGTTCCGCCTCATGGGTCATGCCGTCGCCCTCCTTGGAGTGCTGGAGGAGGTGGCGGATCTCTTCACCGAGGGCGGTGCCGCCGGGTTCCCGGAGGACGGTGACGTTTTCTCCAGCGGCTTCGAGGCGCTCCTTGAGGCGGCGGATCTGCGTGGACTTCCCGCAGCCTTCGGAGCCTTCGAATGAGAGGAGGAAACCGGGGTTCATGATCGAGTGTCAGCGGCCTGCATCCACGCAGCGCCGCTTCTTTTCTGTAGCAGGGAGGCCCGGGAAGTCGAACCCAACCTTTTTGTTTTGGCAAGGTCGCTGGTCTGGCTAGGTTGGCCGTCCCATGTCCGAGACCCGTTCATTCCAGTTTGGCCCCCGAGATTCGAAGGAAACCATCGAGGAGGGCCTCGTGTTTGCCCCCAAGTTCGACAAAGACGGACTGATTGCGGCGATGGCCGTGGATTCGGAGACCAACGCCCCGCTGATGCTCGCCTACATGAACGAGGCGTCTTTAAAAAAGACACTGGAGATCGGGCAGGCGGTGTACTGGAGCCGGAGCCGCCAGGTGGAGTGGCACAAAGGCGCGACCAGCGGCGAGTTTCAGGAGATCGTCGAGATTCGTACCGACTGCGATCAGGACGCGCTCATCCTCCGCGTGATTCAGCACGGCGGCGGCTGCTGCCACACGAAGCGGTCGAACTGCTTTTACCGCAAGGTGGTGGTGAAGGATGGTGCGGACGTCGTGGGGCTGGAGGTGGTGGAGTAGGCCGGACACTCCTGTCCGGCTTGGCAGGTCAAGAGTCGTCGTTTGGCCTGCCTGTCGGACAAGAGTGTCCGACGTACTTTGGCTCCAGCTTCGAAGCTAGACTGAGGAGACGACTCCGAATGGTTTAATCCTCCCCCCGCACACGTCCCCGCTTCTTCTTGGTGTCCGAGCGCTCGCGTTTGCCTTTGAGGATGCGTTCCTTCACGCCACGCGGACGAGGGCGGTTCTGGCGGCGCTTTTTCTCGCGGGCTTGCTTTTTGGCAAGGCGCTCGTCGTCGCGTTGTTTTTGGAGGCGGTCGCAGAGTTCGACGCGGGCCCAGTAGCGGTTGGCGAGCTGAGAGCGTTCGCGCTGGCAGCGGACCTCGGTGCCCGTGGGTTTGTGGGCGAGCGCAACGGTGGAGGAGGTCTTGTTGACCTTTTGGCCACCGGGGCCCGTGCCGCGAATGAAGCTCTCCTCGAGATCGTCCTCACGGATCCCGAGGGAGTGCATGCGCTTCAGGAGCGCCTCGTTGTCGAAGGACAGGGCCATGACGGATTGTCTAAGTTTGTCAGGGGTGGGTCAATGGCGGATCATGGACAAAAAGCGGGCCGGAATGCCCAAAAATGGCGGCATTGGGGGAACAAATGATCAGAAGAAAAAAAAGCACCTGCGAATTGCATCTGCCTGCCGTAATACCTTCCTGACTCCCATTTTCCCATGAGCGCTGTGCTAGACACCCTCCGACGATTCTACGTTTCCTCCATCGGCAAAAAAATCCTGGTGGCCCTGACCGGCCTCGGATTGGCTGGCTTTCTCCTCGGGCATTTGCTGGGGAATCTCCTCATCTACGTGGGGCCAGATGCCATCAACGCTTACGCGGTGAAGTTGAAGGACCTCGGACCGCTGCTCTGGGTGGCACGAATCGGATTGCTGGCGATGGTCGGAATTCACATCGTGGCGACGATCCAACTGACGAAGGCGAACCGCGCGGCACGACTCGACGCCTACGGGAAGGAAGCGACCCAGGTGGCCTCCAAGTCCTCGCGGATCATGATCTGGAGCGGGCTCACCATCCTGGCCTTCGTCATCTACCACCTGATGCACTTCACGCTTCACGCGGGGAACGACTACAGCAGCTACATGACAATGCTGGGTGACCGCGAGGTGCACGATGTTTACAAGATGGTGATCGACGGCTTTTCCTGGGCACCGGCGTCTCTGTTCTACATCATCGCGATGGTGCTTCTTTGCAGCCACCTCAGCCATGGCGTGGCCAGCATTTTTCAAACTCTCGGTCTGGCGACCCAGCAGACGTGGCCGATTTTTCAAAAGCTCGGTCAGGCCTACGCAGTTCTGATCCTGGTCGGCAATTGCTCGATCCCCATCGCGATTTTGTTCTTCGGCTACGGTCGCTAATCCACGCTTTCCCTCTCGATTCCCATGTCCTCCGTTCTCGATTCCAACATTCCTTCTGGGCCGATGGCTGAAAAGTGGTCGCGCCACAAGCGTGACTCGAAGCTCATCAACCCGAAGAACAAGCGCAAGTACACGATCATCGTGGTCGGCAGTGGCTTGGCAGGTTCAGCGGCAGCGGCGACGCTTTCCGAGCTCGGCTACAAGGTGAAGTGCTTCTGCTATCAGGACAGCGCTCGCCGGGCGCACTCGATCGCGGCTCAAGGCGGGATCAACGCCGCGAAGAACTACCAGAATGACGGCGACTCCGTGCATCGCCTCTTTTACGACACCGTCAAGGGCGGGGACTTCCGCTCGCGCGAAGCCAACGTGCATCGCCTCGCTGAGGTGAGCGTGAACATCATCGATCAGTGCGTGGCCCAGGGCGTCCCGTTTGCTCGCGAATACGGCGGTGGACTGGCCAATCGCTCCTTTGGTGGGGCGCAGGTGAGCCGGACGTTTTATGCGCGGGGTCAGACTGGACAGCAGCTCTTGCTGGGAGCGTATTCGGCGCTGTCGAAGGAGATCGCCGGAGGAAGCGTGGAAATGTTTCCTCGCTGCGAGATGCTGGACCTTGTCGTTGTGGACGGTCATGCCAAGGGCATCGTCACCCGCGATCTGGTGACCGGTGAAATCGAAACGCACGCGGGCGATACCGTCCTGCTCTGCACCGGCGGCTACGGAAACGTTTTTTACCTCTCGACCAATGCGATGGGCTGCAACGTCACGGCGACGTGGCGTGCGCACAAGAAGGGCGCGTTTTTTGCGAACCCCTGCTACACTCAGATCCACCCGACCTGCATTCCTGTCAGTGGCGACTATCAAAGCAAGCTGACGCTGATGTCGGAGTCGCTGAGAAACGACGGTCGTGTGTGGGTGCCGAAGAAGAAGGAAGACTGCGGGAAAAAGGCGAGTGACATCCCCGAAGCGGATCGCGACTACTATCTGGAGCGGAAGTATCCGAGCTTTGGCAACCTGGCTCCCCGGGACATTTCCAGCCGCGCGGCGAAGGAAGTTTGCGATGAAGGCCGCGGCGTCGGTCCCGGCGGACGCGGCGTGTATTTGGACTTTGCAGAAGCCATCGGCATGTTCGGGCGTGACACGATTGCGGAGCGTTACGGCAACCTTTTCGACATGTACGAGCGGATCACGGGTGAGAACGCCTACGATCAGCCGATGCGGATTTATCCGGCCGTTCACTACACGATGGGCGGTCTCTGGGTGGACTACAATTTGATGAGCAACCTGCCCGGCCTGCATGTGCTGGGTGAGGCGAACTTCTCCGACCACGGGGCCAACCGGCTCGGTGCCAGTGCCCTGATGCAGGGTCTGGCCGATGGCTACTTTGTGATCCCGACCACCGTCGCCAACTACCTCGTCACGCAGAAACCGGGCTCCGTGAAATCCGATCATCCGGAATTCAAGAAAGCCGTCGAAGACGTGAAGGCGCGCATGACAAAACTCATGTCGGTCAAGGGCAAGCGCACGGTCGACAGCTTCCACCGCGAGCTTGGACTTCTCGTCTGGGACAAGTGCGGCATGGCACGGAACAAGGCCGGACTGGAAGAGGCCTTGAAGCGCATTCCCGAGCTGAGAAAAGAATTCTGGGAGAACGTGATCGTTCCCGGAGAGGCGAACTTTGCCAACCCGGAGCTCGAGAAAGCCGGACGTGTGGCCGACTTCATGGAGTTCGCCGAACTCCTCTGCAAAGACGCGCTGGAGCGCGAAGAAAGCTGCGGCGGTCACTTCCGCGAAGAGTATCAATATGACGACGGCGAGGCGAAGCGGAATGACGACGCCTACGCCTACGCCGCTGCGTGGGGATACACCGGCGACCTGTCCGCACCCGAATTGCACAAGGAGGAGCTCAAGTTTGAAGAGGTCAAATTGAGCGTCCGCAGCTACAAGTAGTCCTGACCAAGGTTTCCACCATGACCCGCGAGAGCGAAGCCCAACTGATCGACTTCTGTCTGGCTCAAGCGAGAGCCTTCGACAGGTCGGCATGGATGGGTTTCGACGCCGTGGGGCGTGAGACCTTGGCTGTGGCGGCACGCCAGATCGCGGGAATGGATCTGGTGGCGGCGAATCATAGGCACTCGTTTTTGAGCATCGCGGATGAGCTGGCTCCCGAGTGGACAGGGATTGCCGATCTTGCCCGACGCACGCGTTTTGATCTGGCGCGATTTTCCAACCTGATTCGGAGGGCAGAGCATCATGCACTCGCGGCATCCTGAACTGACGGAAGCGCTGTCAAAGCTCCTGGAAAAAATGAATCACTCCCTTACCATCGGCGGCTATCAGGGAGAGCCTGTACAGATGTATCTGGCAGGTGGCATGGCCGTTCATTACTACTGTGGCACGCGATACACGGCCGATGTGGATGCGTCTTTCTCGCATCGTCTCGCCTTGCAGTTTGATGAACTGGTCGTGGATTACGTTCGGGAAGATGGATCGCCCGCGAGCATTTACTTGGACCCGAATTACACAGATGCGCTCGCCCTGCTGCATCCCGATCACCGGGAAGATTCGGTGGTGTGGGCCGACGTCGGTTCGGAGGTTGATCGGATCGATCTGCGCGTGTTTTCGCCTGTTGACCTGGCCGTTTCGAAGCTGTCCCGATTCTCCCCCGTCGATGAGGCCGATATTGAGGCCCTTGCCGAGCGGCACCTTTTTACCGCAGAGGAACTGCGTTCCCGAGCCGACGAGGCAATGAGCTACTACGTGGGTGATCTGACGTGGATTCGCCACCGCCTGTCCTCCGTCTGCGACTCCCTTTCTCACCTTCCATCTGGCAACCCCCAACTCTGAAGAAACTCTTATGGCACTTCTGAATCTTCACCTGAAAATCTGGCGTCAAAACGGCTCCAAGCCTGGTCACTTCGATGACGTGGAGGCGAAACAGATCCCGGATCATGCCTCCTTCTTGGAGATGCTGGACATCGTCAATCAGGAGCTCATTGAGGGCGGCAAGGACCCGGTGGCCTTCGATCACGATTGCCGCGAGGGCATCTGCGGAGCTTGCTCAATGACCATCAACGGTGTTCCCCACGGTGGGCAAAAGGCCACGACGACCTGTCAGCTCCACATGCGGAAATTCCGCGATGGTGATACGATTTGGATCGAGCCGTTCCGGGCGAAGTCCTTCCCGGTGGTCAAGGACCTGATGGTCGAGCGCAGGGCCTTTGATCGCATCATGGAGGCTGGTGGATTCGTCTCCATCCGCACCGGTTCCGCCCCCGAGGCAAACCAGATCGCCATCGGCAAACCCGTCGCCGACGCCGCGATGGACGCGGCGGCCTGCATTGGCTGCGGTGCCTGCGTGGCCGCGTGCAAAAACGCCAGTGCCATGCTCTTCGTGTCCGCCAAGGCCGGGCAGCTCAACACCCTCCCCCAAGGCAAGCCGGAAAAAGATGCCCGCACGCTGGCCATGGTGAATCAAATGGACGCCGAAGGCTTCGGCAACTGCACCAACCAGTACGAGTGCGAGGCCGCCTGCCCGAAAGAAATCAGCGTCCGCTGGATCACGAAGCTTAACCGCGACTACGCGGTCGCGTCTGTGAAGAAGCTGGTGAAGGGCTGAATTCCCAGAGACGGAAAGACTGGGAGACGATCAGATAGGGAGGACCGTCCTAAGCTCGGGAGTCTCGCGCAGAGACGCGGGGGGAATGATCATGGCAGACTGGGGATCGAGGTGCCCATGAGGAAGGGTGCCCATGAGGAAGGGTGCACATGCCTTTAGCCGGGGCCGCTGACCTCGGGGAGAAAGCGCTGGGCTGTAACCGTGTTCGTTGATCATCGCGCGCCCTTTTCCGTGACGAATTGTTTTGAACGGGGATGACTAATCCAGCGCTTTGTTGGCCCATGCTCTTGCCGTCTCAATCAGTTCTTCTTCATCGGGACTGAAGAGTCGCCACAACGCCGTCTTGGGTTTCACCTTCGAAAGAGTGCTTGTCCCCTTCTTGCGCGGAATTCGCCCCGTATTCCACTGGCGGACGAGGAGCTGGTTGAAGTAGATGTTTTTCAGCGCCTCCTGCTCCTTGTCTGGATCACGAATCACATGATCGTCCGTGCGTGCGTCAGCGCGAAACTCATAGTCCGGGAAATTTCGCTCCCAGCCCAGAACGGCGGCGCCGCTGCGTTCTCCATCGTACCAATCCCGACTCATACCGGACTCTTTGAGTCTTCCTTCCGATGATCGAGGCCAGAAAAGCATGCTTTTCATGTGGGTCGTCCGTGCGTCCTGCAGACTCACATTCAGCATTTCCGCCGCGCGTAGAATGCCCGCTCCGAGGTAGAGATCAGGTTCCCGAGTTTCAGAGTGGGGGGGGGTGCCGGCAGGTTGGGCGGTCTTGAGCATCGCGATGTAGACCGCCTCCGCTTTCTGCCAGCGCTGGGACTTGGGGAGGTTCTCCCACTCATTCCGATGACAGGCTAGCCAGAGAGCGGCGGCTGCGGCAGCTTGAGGTGTTGCGGAGGAGGTGCCTCCCCAATTGAGATTGACGAGGTTCGTGTCTGCTCCCGATTTCTTTTCCGGAGGGGCGGGTACCGCGATGTTTGGAGCGTAGGTGCTGATGGGATTGGCACGCAATTCACCTCCTTGCGCGATTTGGGCTTTATCGGTCTTGTCTCGCTGATTCTCGTGCGACGTATGGAAGATGTTGCGATAGGCGCCGTCCGCCCCGTAGCTCCCCCTCATTAGAATCCATTTCCAGGGCAGGAGAAAGGACAGTCCATGGTGTTTGAAATCGGCCTTTCCGTAGGGCTCGCCGTTGGCCGTGATGCCAGCAACGGCCATGACGCGGCGGCAGGCGGCAGGATAAACCGTGGCCGAGGGGGCCCCAACGCCAAGGTTTATGAATGGCAGATTGAAGTAGTCGCCCGTGGCGGCAAAAATGGACGTGCCCCGGTCATAGGCCGCGTTGACCGCATCGATCCACATGGGAGAGGGGGTGCCGCCGTGACTCATGGCGATCACGTCACAGCCTTCCTGTCGGCTGGCATAGTCCAGGCCGTAGGCGAGGTTGGCCGTTGAGTGCGAAAATACCCAAGGCGCGATTTGTACAGGTACGATGACAGCGTCCGGAGCGCCTCCAAACTCCACGCCCTGCTTGGCGAGTTCGGGGTCGATCAAAGGTTGCTGCCCACGCTTCGCCTTCGGGTTTTCGAGAGTGTGGTGCCCGGAGGCAAGAACGCACATGGCCTTGAGTCCATGCTGCTCCCCGGCGCTGTGACCCGGGCGCGAGGCGTAAACGCTGATGGTTCGTCTGGAGTTCCCCAGGATCGCGATGGTATTGCCGAGAATGTCGCCGTCGCGGTGCTTGCCTATGGTGTTCGCTGGCACCATCGCAGATCGCGCATCGAATCCCGTGTCCAGCACGCCGATGCGAATGCCTCCCGCTGCAGACCCGGTTTGCCGACGAGCTTGGGCTTTGGCGGCGGCGAGCTGGGTGTAGTTGTCACCAAGATGCCAAACGGGGTTGTAGGGCGGGTGTTCAGGATCTCCCTTGGCCCAAAGTCCTCCGGGTGGTTTGACCACCCGCAGCTTTTGCCCGGAATCGGGTGGAGCACTTTCAAGGTCCTGGCGGATCATCTTGGAGCTGTCCGCGTCCTCGCCGCCAGCGTCGTAGACCAGGTCTGGCTGAACCATCTGGGGGTAGGCTCCAAAAGTGTCGAAACACTCGCGACTGATCTCCAGAGTGGCGTTCCGGATCTTTCCCCAGTCGCTGCGCCGGAGGGCGGTGCCTGTGAAGAGCATCTTGATTGGGGAGCCATTGCGCATCGCCAGCTTGTCGGTCTGTGTGGGCCACACCATCCACCAGTGAGCCTCGGGCACGTTCTTTCCCGTGGGGCAGGCGGCGATGTATTGGAAATTCCACTCGCCGTCGCTGCTTGTGAGAATCCCCCGGGAATCGGGATCGTAGTGCGCGGGAACCTTCGCAGGAACGCGGGCAAAAGCTTCGGTTTTCCACTTGGTGGAATGCCGGACGGCGCTGCATCCAACGAGGACGGCAATGGAAGTAGCGCTCAATAGCGCTTGGACCAGACGATTCATGATAATTAGCCTAAGAACGCTAGGAATATCTCCTCGGCTTGTGTCGAGCAAGCCAAAACGGAGGCAGCGTATTCCAGTCGATCATGGCTTTGCTCTGGCATGGGAGTCCCGCTCAGAGAACGAGAGAGGAAGACGATCCGGTTGGAAGTCAGGACCAACGTCATGGACCTCGGGTACGGGACGGGAGTGGCATCACCCAGAGCTTGATGGGTACGATGGGGGCTAACTCGGCGACAGTGGCGCGGAGCGGTGACTGATGACCGGGGTTCCCCGCAGCGGGTCCCTCCGGAGACAAGAGATTACTTTTCCGAATCAATGTCCGGGGTGTGGAGATCGACGCCGTGGATGTGCTCTTCCTCTTCTCTGGGCTGGGTGAGGACCTTGTAGACGCACAGGCTGAACATCGTCACGACGGTGCCGATGGAGAAGAGCATGATGATGAGGCCGCTGGTGGTCATGGGGATTCGGGTTCCTCGGCTGGTTGGTCTTTGTAGGCGGGGGAGATGCTGATCAGGAGGCCGATGGCGAGGCCGACGCCGAGGATGAGGGCGACGCTGAGCCAGGCGACGAGGTCGGGTTCCTCTCCGAACAAGGCGGTGACGTAGGGGCTGGCACCCGAGGAGCCGGTGGCGAAGTCGACGCCGAAGATGTTCTTGGCCACCCACATGGCAAAGATGGTGAGGAGGAAGGCGGGGCAGATGTACTTGAAGACGATTTTGAAAATGGTCGGTACACGGATGAGGGCGCCTTCGTGGAGTTCCTTCCATCCGCGGTCGATGCCGAAGATCCATCCGAACATGATGATCTGGAAGGTGGCGAGGACGAAGATGAGGAAGGAGCCGACCCAGAAGTCGATGGTGTCGAGGGCTTTCAATCCGGCGGAGAAGTAGAGGACGAAGCCGCTGCCGAAGGCGGTGATGAGGCCGAGGATGGTGACGGAGGCGCGGCGGGTGATGTGGAGCGCCTCCTCCAGCAGGGCGATGCCGGGCTGGAGCATGGAGAGGGAGCTGGTGACGGCGGCGAGGAAGAGCATGAAGAAAAAGACGGCCCCAAAGATGCCGGCACCGGGCATGGCGCTGAAGACGAGGGGGAGGACATTGAAGCCGAGGCCGAAAGTGCCCATGCCTGCGACGCCCATGACGCCCAGATAGGCCACGCCTGCGGGGAGGGTGATGAGGCCGCCGAGGGTGACCTCGCAGAGTTCATTGGTGGAGCTGGCAGTGAGGCCGCTGAGGACGAGGTCGTCCTTTCTTCTCATGTAGCTGGAATAGACGAGGATGACGCCGAAGCCGACGGAGAGGGAAAAGAAGATCTGACCGGCGGCAGCGAGCCAGAGATCGGGATTGCGCATCTGCTGCCAGGCAGAGAGGACGACGACTTGTTGATCGGGATTGCTGGCGGCGAAGGCGGTTGCCTCTGCCTCAGCGTTGGGTCCGACGAACTCGCGGACGACCTGGGTGCCGCCGCCCTCGGCAGGTTCCATGACCTTGACCTTGGTGGGATTCCACATGTAGCCGAGTCCGGTCTGAACGTTGTTCTCCGGAAGGTCGGCAATCGGAGCACCGAGGGTGAGCACTCGGATGAGGACGACGACCGCGAGTGCAATGAGGACCGGCATGGCGATCTGGCAGACCTTTTCAATGCCCTTGGAGATGCCGCGGTAAATGAGGAAAAGATTGAGGGTGGCGACCGCGAGGAACCAGGGCAG
>CAXBNA010000011.1:0-51796 GCA_963976915.1 uncultured Verrucomicrobiales bacterium | reverse complement strand
CTTCCCCGAATGAGATCCACCCACCGCCGCCAACTTGAAAGCGACTGGACGCGCCTGTTTTGGGTCGTCTTCGCAGCCACCTTCGTGCTCCGCGTGGGCTACATGATGTTTTTCGTCAGTGAAACAGATTTGGCGGGCGACGAAGCCTACTACTGGGACTGGGGTCGCCAGCTCGACTGGGGTTACTACAGCAAGCCGCCACTCATCGGCTGGCTCATGGGTCTGGTGGGCCGACTCACGGACAATGCCGAGTGGGGCATCCGATTCACTTCCCTGCTCCTCGGCATGGGCACGCTGGTGGCGATCCAAAAACTGTCCGCCGCCTTGTTCGGACCCCGGGTGGCCTTTCTCTCGGTCCTTCTCGTCCTTCTGACGCCAGCCAACGCAGCCCTGAATTTGTTTCTGACCATCGACGCTCCGCTCCTCCTCATGTGGACGATGGCGCTGCTGTTTTTCTGGAAAGCCACCGAAGAACCGACGGCATGGCGCCACTGGCTGACCTTGGGATTGATCATCGGCATCGGAAGTCTGAGCAAACAGATGATGCTGGCGTTCCCGGCCCTGATGCTGGGGTTCGCCTTTGTCTCGCCAGCGGATCGTGGCTTGATCAAAAACCCTCGCCTCTGGTTCGCAGCCATTCTTGGAATCGCCTTTTTGACGCCCGTGGTGCTGTGGAATCGGGCCCACGGATGGATCACCGTCGAACACACAAAGCATCACTTTGATGCGGGAACGGTGAGCTGGGGAAAATGGCTGAGTCGCACGCTGGAGTTCCCCGGAGTTCAAGCGCTGCTCTACTCGCCCGTGACCTGGCTGGCGATGCTGATTGTCGTCTATCTGGGCATTCGCTACTGGCCGCGGATGCGGAGGACGGAGCGGTTCCTGCTGACCTTCAGTGTCCCTGCGCTGGTCGCCTTTTGTTTTCTGGCGTTACGCCAACGCATCAATCCCAACTGGCCGGCCGTCTTCTACGTGCCGCTCTTCGTCATGGCCGCCGCGTGGATGCAGGGTCAACTGCCCGTGGCTCGCTGGCCGGGCTGGCAACGCTGGTCGGTGCGCACCGGTTTTGTCTTCACCGTGATTCTGCACGTAGGATTGATTGTGATCTTCACAACGGGTCTGAAGGGGCACAAGAAGGTCGCTGATCTGCGCGGGTGGACCGAAGTCGGCAGAGTGGCGGACGGCTACCTTCAAAAGGTTCCCCGCCCCGAGCACACCTTTGTGCTGGCGCTCGGCCATCGCTACTCCGCTGCGCGGATGGCGTTCTACATGCCGAGTCATCCCCGCACGTATCGGTATGAATCGTCTGGATTCCCACAGTCGCAGTACGAAGTCTGGCCGGGACCCGAGGAGCGCATCGGGGATGATGCCTTGATTCTGATGCCGACCGAGGACCAAAACGTCAGCCCTCCGCCCGAGGTGTCCGACTGCTTCAGCGCGGTCAAGCGACTCGGTTGGATCGAGGTGCCGCTGGGGGCGACTCACAAGTGGAGCTACGCCGTCTTTCTTGGGGAAAAATTGAAGACGTGGAAGGCCGTGCGTCCAACGGATGAAGCGCCCGCCCCATGACGCCGTACGACATGCCGGCCTGGGACTTGCCGCTGTTGAAGCTCATCAACATCGAGTGGCATCACCCTCTGCTCGACTATTGGATGCCTGCCCTGTCGGCGATCGAGGCTTGGATTCCGCTCTTCGTGGTGGCTGGACTTTGGGTCGCATGGAAGGGCGGCCGACGCGGCCGGTTCATTCTTCTCGGCATCGGCATTGCGGTCGGTCTGGGCGACGGTGTCGTTTCAAAGTCCCTCAAAAACCACATCGGTCGTGTGCGGCCCCGCGATGATGTCGCCGGGTTGGTCATTCGCGATCTCGGACAAGCAACCCCAGCCTTCATGCGGCTTTTCAAGCCACCGACCCAAGAAATCAGTGAGTACCGAGGCGAACGTCGCGGCAAGTCGATGCCATCCAGCCACACGGTCAACATGTTTGCCTTTGCCACCGTGGTGGCGCTTTCATCGCGACGCTGGGGATGGTTGCTGTATGGCATCGCTGCTGCCGTCGCCTACTCCCGGGTTTACAATGCCGCCCACTGGCCCAGCGACATCCCGATCTCGATCGGGATCGGTTTGCTGATGGGCTTCCTGGGACATGCCTTCGTCGTGTGGGCACTGCGGAAGTGGCCGGGCACGACCACCGTCAAAAATCATGTCTGAACTCGAACTGCCCATGAAGCACCCCAAACTGGCCGCGATCGTCGCCATGGACTCGAACCGGGTCATCGGCAACCAAGGGGCCCTGCCGTGGCATCATCCCGAGGACCTGAAGTTCTTCAAACGCACGACGCTGGGCCATCCCATTCTCATGGGGCGCACGACGTGGGAGTCCATCGGGCGACCTCTCCCCGGGCGACAAAACATCGTCCTGAGCCGCACGATGGAACCGAGGGAAGGCATCGACGTGATTTCATCGACCGACCAAGTCGGCGAGATCTGCCCTGACGCGGACAAAATCTTCGTCATTGGCGGTGCCAAGGTTTACGAAAGCCTGATGCCAAAGTGTGACGAGCTTTACCTAACGCTGGTCGATGGCACGCACGAAGGGGACACCTTTCTCCCGGCCTTCGAGCATCTGTTCGCCCAACACGAGGTGTTGGAGACGTTGCCCGGCTTGGAGTTCCGGCGGTATTGGCGGTGACACCTTGCGGACAAGCGTCCGTCCCATCACCACGCAGGGTCGATCATCTGCCCGTTCAACTTATCCCATTCAGCGATGAGTTGATTGAGGACCTCAGGATTCTCGGCGGCGAGGTCCTTTTCTTCAGCGATGTCATCGGACAGGTTGTGAAGAGCCCAGGCCGCCGATGCACCCTTGCCGGGACTGCGAACAATCTTCCAATCGCCTTTGCGAAGTGCTCCCTTGTTGCCGACACGCCAGTAGAGGGGCCGCTCAGGCATTGGGGCGGCTTCGTCCGTGAGGCATGGAATCAAATCAATGCCGTCCTGGTGCTTGGGGTTGAGCCCGGCAAGTGATTCAGCCGTTGCGGCGATGTCGGTGGCGATGACGGGCTGGTCGATGACTTGCCCCGCGGGAAGACGGCCTTTCCACTGCATCAGAAACCGCACCCGGATGCCGCCGTCCCAGAGTTCCCCCTTTCCACCCCGGAGAGGTGCATTGCTTGAGGTCAGTTCCTTCGTGGGGCCGCCGTTGTCGCTGAGGAAGAAAATCAGCGTGTCCTCTTCGAGTCCATCTTTCTTCAAACGTGCGAGCACGGTGCCGACGCTGTCATCAAGATGCGCCAGCATGGCGGCGAAAATGCGGCGCTGAATGTCGGCGATGTGGGCAAACTTCTTCAGGTAGCGGTCATCCGCTTGCAGCGGGCTATGAACGGCGTTGTAGGCGAGGTCGAGGAAAAAAGGCTGGCCCGCGTGGCGGGTGATGAAGTCGCAGGCCTCCCGCCCGAAGGCATCGGTGAGGTTTCGACGTTCGGTCACCGGCTGGCTCATGCGCAGGAGCGGATTGTCCGCATCGTAGTCGGGTTCATTGCCGCCCATGTGGGTGCTCCAAATGATGCGACGATCGGGGGAGGTCCAGCGGCCTTCGGTGCCATCAGGCAGCGCTTTGCGACGAAGCCAAGTCGTCGTGCCCTTCCAAGGCGGCGGCACAAAGTAGTGACCTTCGTGCAGGAACCCGAAGAACTCGTCAAACCCACGCCGACCCGGATGATAGGCGGCGGTTCCGCCGAGATGCCACTTGCCGACCAACGCCGTGGCGTAGCCGGAGTTGCGCAACCGGTCGGCGACGGTGGTCTCTTTGACCGGCAGTCCGATGGCGGGATCGCAGTTGCGCGGGCCGATCGGATTGAACTCGAAGCCGAAGCGGGTCTGGTAGCGACCTGTCAAGATTGCCGCGCGCGAAGCGGCGCAGAAGGGCGCGGTCACATAGCCGCTGGTGAACCGGACTCCGTTCTTTGCAATGGAGTCAATGTTCGGCGTCGGAATATCGCCGCCCTGGCAACTGAGTTCCCCATAGCCAAGGTCGTCGGCAACGATGAGAAGGATGTTGGGGCGCTGGACAGCGTGGGAAAGTGAGCCGAGAAGAAAAAGTCCGAAGATTAGGCGCATGACGGGATGAGAACGATCCACAGCTCCGAATCTTGACGGGAACCTTCAAGCGTAGAGAACCTTCTCCAAGTAGAGTCCACCAGCAGGTGCCATGACTTGGTTCTGCAGTCCGTCGGAGCACTCCAGAAGCTCGGAGAACCACGCCTCGGATGCCCGACCTCGCGCCACCTGCATCAGCGCACCGACGATCAGACGCACCATGTGATAGAGGAAAGCGTCACCCTCAAACTCGATCTCGAGCGCCGTTTCGGTCTCATGGATGTCCACACGATGGATCGTGCGGGTGTGTCCGGCGACATCTCGACGGCGCTCCGCTTCGGAGACGTCGCCGGGGTTGGCTGAAAAGCGCACAAAGTTGTGGGTGCCTATCAGTTTTTGGGTGCAGCGGCGGAGAACCTCCAGATCCAGCGAACCATGGATATGCCAGGCACGATCCGCTTCGAAGGGATTGAGCTCTCGATCTCGCCAAACGCGATAACGATAGATCTTCCCGACACTGCTGAGACTGGCGTGAAAGCCTGGGGGTGCGTCATCGACAGACAAGACGCGGATCGTTTCGGGAAGGATCGCGTTGAGACCATCCCGCCATGCTACGTGGGGCATGCGCAAGGTCTCTGACACATCGCAATGCACGACCTGACTGTGCGCATGGACGCCCGCGTCCGTCCGGCTGGCGGCATCGGTCGAGATCTCCATCTTGGCGAGGCGGCGCAGTGCGGATTCAAGCTGATCCTGAACGGCAGTACCGTCACGCTGCGCCTGCCATCCCCTCCATGGCGTTCCGCAGTAGGCCAGTGTGAGACGGAGGCGGCGTTCGCCTGACGAAGGGTGGAACGCCGAACTCTCGTGACTCACTTCGATGATGCTGGATCAGTTGCCTCCCGCGGGGGCAGGAGTCGGAGCGGGGCCGGGACCCGCGCCAAGAATGCTCTGGAGCTTGGCTTGGAATGCCGCCTGATGTTTCTCGGTCAACTGCTTGCCGATCATTGCGCCTTTTTGGAAGAGAGTCGGAAGCTTCTTCAGCGTCTTGGCACCGAGTGGGGTGTTGTAGAAAGCGAGCAACTCCTCGATTTCCCCTTCGGAGAACTCCGCCATGTAAACATCCGCGAGTTGCTTCGTCATCTCAGGATCATCAGCCACCTGAGTGGCGAGATCGCGGCTGGCCTCACGGACCTCCTCAATCTTGGCGTCTTCGATCCCGCCCTTTTTCAATTGCTCAAACAACGGACCCACCCCCGAAACGAAGGCTGCGATGAACATTTCCCGGGGAGCCATCAGGCTCATCAGCTTCTCGGCAGCCGCACGGTGGGATGGAGACTCTGTCTGGGTTTCCGTGTTGGCTTGAGCGAAGGCAGCAGGAGAAAGAGAAAGAAGGGTGAGAGTCGAAAGCAGAAGACCGAAAGATTTCATGGTAGGTGAGTCAAAGAGAGAGGGATGGAACAATGGCAAACAGAAAACGGATTCCCCAAGACCCCCTCACTGCGAACCGGATCACAGGGTCCGGCTCTATGGAGCGTCTCTCCCGCTCGGGCTAGATTCAAGATCAATCTCATGGACCTTTCGGCGATAGCCGACCGCCAAGATCAGCACCACAGGCATGAGCGAGACAGCAGCAATCACGACGAAAGCCCATGGGCTCGACATCATGGGAACCAAGTCGAGGGAAGTGACAAAGAAGGGTTCGCTTTCCATGAAAGCTTTGGCTGCGGGATTGTTTGCATGATGAGCAATCGCTTGGCCTCCGACCGCAATCTCGTGAGCGATGGCCATGCCGCCATAAGCGGCCTTCCATGCGAGAGCCATGCCTCCAAAGGCCATCCAACCGACGGCCATGCCGCCCCAAGACCAGCCGCCCATGGACAGACCACCAATCGCCAGTGCCCCCAGGGCCAACCCGCCAAACGACACGAACCCGCAGGAAAGGCCACCGAACGCGACGCCGCCAAACGCGATCCCTCCCATGGCGAAGAGACCGGTGGCGAAACTGCCAACTCCGAGAAGAAGTCCGTGAGCCCGCTCTCCGATGGCAATCCAACCGCGAGCGACGGGCGCATGGCGCAACGCTCCGAACATCGTTGCGTTGGGAGCCGATGGCGAGTGGGCGGGGTTGCCAAAACGGATGTGAATCAGCGGGATCCCGAAGCAGTGCAGCCGACTCTTCCACTCGCGCCCCTCCCATTGATTGGCAAAACGCTGGAGGCCGGTGTCAGGTTCCCGGGTCAGGCCCTCGGCTTCGTCTTCGATCAGAATCTCCCGTGAGCGACGCTGAACTTGGAAAGACTTCCACAGAAGAAAGGCGATGAAGGTTCCGGTCCAAGTGGTGATCGCAGCGGCGAACGCCGTCCCATTGATATGCCACCCGGCATCTCCCGCGAGGCGCACCACAAGCAAAGGCAGGATGTAGATGATCGAGGCGACGACAAACGGTCGGAAGCTGTTCTTGAGATATTCTCTTTGTCGGTCCGAACGTGCCACCTGCACGCTGGCCCAGTTGCCGACCCAAGCACCAAAGAAACCTCCAAAAAGGCCGAGAAAAGCCCCGGCCCAACCGGTTCCTGCAGCCGCCTTGGCTGAGGCGATCATGGCTCCAGTCTTCGCCGCACCCGAGGTGGTGGCGGCAGCGGCGGTCCCTGCGGAGGCAAGGAGAACACCCGGCAAGGCACCAATGACCGTGAGGGTGAAAGCAGGTCCAGGCCGGCTGGAGCGGAGCGTGCGCTCAATCGTCGAAACGACACGATCGCGCAGCATTTCCCGTCCACGCGACAGGCGCTGACGGACGTTGGATTCCGACAGGCCAAGGGCCTCCGCCACTCGGGCAACCGACTGGTCCTCGCGATAGTAAAGGATGAGCGGTTCCCGGTACGTTTCCGGCAGCGCGGCCAAGCTCTTCCAGACCAGCGCCTGTTCCTCAGCGTCCATCATCTTCTTATCCGGACCGGACGAGGGGTCTCTGAGGGATTCGTCCATTGCTTCCCATGAAACGTGGCGCTCACCGCGAAGCGACTTCAAGGCGAGATTGCGAACGATGCCGCCAAGCCAGCCGCGAAATTTCGTGCGATCCCGCAGGGTCCCCAGGTTTTCCCACGCCGAAATGAAAGTGTCTTGAGCAAGGTCCTCGCTACGCTTGAAGTCACCGACAATGCTGTAGGCGATGGAGCAAACGAGATTTTGATACCTGCCGACCAGCGCGCCAAACGCATGGCGGTCACCTGTCTCCACCTGCGCGAGCAGCGAGGCGTCCGTCACGGTATCATCAAAAGGAGGAGGGTTCGTATTCACCTCATCTAGTGCCCAAATCGGAATCAAGGTGACAAATTTTCTTCTCAAGGACGAGATCAATCTGAATCCCAGCCATGGACGCTCATCCGCATTGACAGCCATGCCGCCTCATCTAGTATCCGCGCGACTGAAGAACAGAGGCGACATTTCAAGTGGATGCAGGCAGGCAGCGCGCGCTGTGCTGGTCGTCGCATTGTGCCTTTCCGTGGGAATGCAGTGGATGGTGATTCAAGGAGTGGCATGGACGACGATGCTGATCCAGTTCTCCAAGGACGGGACCCTGATTGAGGCGGTGGAGAAGACTTTTGATGGAGATCATCCGTGCCCGCTGTGCTGCGCGGTGAAAGAAGGACAGGCAAAAAGGAATCAACAGGAGCAGGATGAAGCTCCCGTTAAGAAGATCGACGCGCTCTTGGTGAGCGTGAGCCGCATCGTGGCACCTCCGCCCGATGCGATGCGCTATGAGACGCCGGTCTTTGTGAAGGTGGCGGCGAGTCCGAAAACGTGGTGGCAGCCTCCGCGAGTGTGAGGTCCGAAGCGCGGCACTGCTGCGAACCCACAGTCGTCGGCTGACGCGGACGACTCCCTCACTTCGGGCCTTCGTGACGAGAAAGTCGCGAGGGTTCACCGGTCCCTGCCAGCCTGCTCGTCGTGCGGCGATGCTCTGGCTCCTCACAACTTCATTTCATTTTCTTTTCTATGTTCCGATTTTTTATCGGCCAAGCCGTTCTGTGCGCAGCGGCTGGTCTCGTCTCAACGATCTGCGCGCAATCGTCCGGTTCCTCATCTGAAGCCCTGCCCACGGTGGTGGTGGAGGCCAAGAAGACGGAAAGTCCCTCCCTTACCACGCCGTCGATTGAGGCGGTGAAGGAAACCTTTTCACGCATCCCCGGCGGTGTCTCCGTAGTGGATGCGGAGGACTTCAAGCGTGGCCGCGCCACGACGCTGAAGGACGCGCTGGACTTTGCTCCAGGCGTCTTTGTCCAACCGCGCTTCGGTGCGGAGGAGGCACGGATTTCGATTCGCGGTTCCGGCATTCAGCGGACGTTCCACGGGCGCGGCATCAAGCTGCTCCAGGATGGTTCACCGCTGAACCTCGCGGATGGTGGCTTTGACATGCAGTCGGTGGAACCCTTGGCCTCGCAATACGTCGAGGTGTATCGTGGAGCCAACGCCCTGCAGTTTGGCGCCACGACGCTGGGCGGTGCCATCAATTTCGTGAGCCACACGGGCCACACGGCGTCGCCTTTTCAGGCACGGTTTGAGGCTGGGAGCTTTGATACGATCCGGGCGCAGATCAGCTCCGGGTTTGTCGAGGGGCCGCTCGATGCTTACGTGAGCGTGACGCACTCCTCGACCAACGGCTTCCGCGACTACAGCGCCCAGAGTAACCAGCGCCTGTTTGCGAATCTCGGCTACCAACTCTCCGACAACGTCGAGACACGGTTCTATGTGACCTACCTGCAAACGGACTCAGAGCTTCCGGGCAATCTGACGAAGGCTCAGATGGAAGCGAATCCGCAGATGTCACAGCCGGGCAATCAGGCGAACGGCTGGAAGCGCGACTTCAAACTCTTCCGAATCGCGAACCGCACGACGATCACGGACGGCTTGGATCAAACGCTCACGCTCAGCACCTTTTGGTCGTGGAAGGATCTGGACCATCCCATCACGCCGTTTGCGGGTGTGATCGACCAGCTCAGCAACGATCTCGGCATCGACATCCGCTATGACAATACGGGTGATTTCCTCGGCCATGAGAACCGCTTCACGCTGGGCTACAGCATGGTGTATGGCGTTGCAGAGGACAATCGCTTCCTCAATGTGCTCGGCCAGCGCGGGGCGAAGGTGCTGGATGTGAAGCAGCAGTCGATGAACCTCGACCTATATGCGCAGAACACGTTTTCTCTCACGAACGACCTCTCTCTCATCACTGGGGGGCAGGTCTCCTTTGCCAACCGTGACTTCAATGAGGAGGGCTTCTTTGGTGGTGCCACGCCGCCGCCGCTGTCGCTGCTGCCGAATCTCGTGGACAACACCGACCGCCAGGAGTTTTGGGGCTTTAGCCCGAAGCTGGGCCTGCTATGGGATGTGGATGACAAGACGCAAGTCTTCTTCAATGCGAGCCGCAGCTTCGAACCGCCTTCCTTTGGCGAGTTGGTGAATCCGCCCGTGGCGGGATCGATCGGTCTCATTCCGCTGGATCCGCAAACGGCGACCACGCTGGAGCTGGGTTCTCGGGGTGAGCGTGACCGTGTGCGCTGGGATGTGTCCTACTACTACTCGTGGGTGGAAAACGAACTTCTGCAATACACGCTGCTGCCCTTCGTGACACGGACCGTCAATGCTGGCCGGACGATTCACCAAGGCATCGAGGCGGCGGTGGACGTTGATCTGCTGGCGGGTGTGGTCGCCGATGGTGACAGGCTTACCCTGAGGCAGAATTACCTCTGGAACGATTTCCGGTTCGACAACGATGCTACGTTCGGCAACAACCGTCTGCCGGGCATTCCCGAGCACTACTACCGTGCGGAACTGCTGTACGATCATCCGTCAGGCTTTTACTGCGGGCCAAATGTGGAGTGGGTGCCATCGGCTTATGCGGTGGATTCTGCGGAGTCTTTGTTCGTGGATCCCTATGCGCTGCTCGGTTTCAAGATCGGCTTCAAGTCGAAGAAGGGTTTCTCGGTCTTCCTGGACGCGCGCAACCTCACCGACGAAACCTACGCCGCCACGACTGGCGTTTCCGACCGAGCGACTCCCGCCAGCGCGTTGTTCCTGCCCGGCGACGGGCGGAGCTTCTTTGCCGGGATCGAGTGGAAGTGGTGAACTGAAATCTCTTGCCGGGCGCGCCGAAGGACGGTACGCCCGGCTCGACCCCTCACTTTATAGACCATGAAAAAATCCACCCTTCGCAAAGCCCACCGTTGGCTCGGCTTGATCTTCAGCCTCACCATTTTGATGTCCGCGGGCAGTGGTGTGGTGCACAACATCCTCACGCGCACCCAGCCGCCGCCACCGCCCGCGCTACCTTCTGGAGCCGGATTGGACGTGGATGCCGTGAAGGTTTCACTCGCCGAGGCCAAGGCCAAACTGCCGCCGGATGCGGGCGCCGTGAAAGCGGTCAATGTCCGCAGCATCGGATCGCAGCCGTGGTATCAAATCTACACGACGACCACCAGGGGTGCACACTATGTGTCTGCGGTGGACGGACGCGTGGACCCCGGCATGGACGAGGTGTACGCGCGGGAAATCGCGTCATCATTCCTTGGCGGAGCGGAGGTGAAGAAGACGGACTACCTCACGGCGTTCAACAACGAGTACCTGAACATCTTCCGCATCCTGCCGGTGCACCGGTTTGATATGGAGGATGAGATTCATACCCGCGTGTATGTCTCGACGATGACCGGCAGCGTCACGCGCCACACGGATGATGGTCGTCAGTTCGAGGCACGCATTTTCACGAACTTTCACAAACTCGGCTTCATTCCGAACAAAGACCTGCGGGACCTCGTGTTGACTGTGCTCACGCTGGCGACCTGTGTGGTGGCGCTGCTCGGCGTGACGTTGTTCTTCGTGACACGGCCCAAATCCTGATCACTCACTGCTCGCCCATCCATAGGATTTGGCTGGCACCCCCGGCCTGGCCTGGCGCTCCGCGGACGACGACGGCGACTTCCCGCGTGCGGTCGCCCGCCTGCGCACGCGCGACGATGCGACGAGTCTGGCTGGAAACGGAAACGACGGAGGCGAGTGCGCCTGGATTGGAGATGGGCAGGCCCAGTAGGCTCAACGCGGTGAGCACGTCGGGCATCGGCGCGTCGTCCTCAGTGTTGGCGATTCCATCTTGGCCGAGACGGCGTGCGCGGAGTTGCTGGGCGCGGAGGATGTCGGCTCCGGTGACGGCGGAGATGAGCTCGGGCTCGGCTTCGTTGAGGTCGAGCACCCCGGAGGAGTAGACACTGAACCAATCGCGCCATTGCGGAAAGACCGCATCGATCTCGGCCATGCCCTGCACGAGAGCAATCTCCTCGATGGATCGAAACGGCCGGTTGAAGGGGATGCCGGGGCGATTGTACTGGCGGCTTTCGGCCCCGCGGACGCGGACAAAATCGTCACCGTCGGTCCAATCAAGCAGTGCGTCGAAGAGGGAGCCGGATTGCTGGGGATCGAGCCCCCAGTAGCCAAAGACACGGAAGAGCGTGTCGCGGTCCTCGCGCTGAAGCAGGGCGTTCATGTTCAGGCGACCGTCTTCCCCGACGACTTCGACGTCGATGAATTCGTCCTCACCAATCTGCTGGTGAAGAATGGGATCGTCCGGGAGGACAGCGGGATGCATGGCGATGGCGAGCCCCATTTCCGCCAGAGTCCGCGAGCGAAACACCTGACGTCGAGTGGCTTCCATTTCGACGTCTTGCAGAAGAAGCGTTGCAGCACCCACGACGAGGGCGGAAAGAAGGGCAATGATCCACAGCGACGCCATAAGCGCAGCACCCCGGCGTCGATGCACAGCCGTACGACGGACACGCCTGTCCATCATGCGTGGATGACCGACATCGCTAGGACTGCGGATGTCGGACAGGAGTGTCCGTCGTATTTGGAAGCGTGTCATTGCTGGGGCACCTCCGGGGCGTTGACTTCGAGGGTCGGGTTGGTGCCCGTGGGCTGGGGCGCGATCCCGGCGGAGGGTGCGATTTGGGTGGCACCTGCCATCACAGGCGGGACCCAGAAGACCGCGCGGGTCTCCTCTCCGTCGTCGAGTTTCAAATTGAGCTCACAGAGAAGAGGACGACGTCCGTCTTCCCAGAGTTTCTCCCAGTTGTTGGTGCGCGTGTCAAAAAAACGCCACTCGAACCGGGCAACATCCTCGAGCAAGGGAACGGTGAGTTGGTCGCGACCCACCCGAGGTGCCTGATTCTGACGAAGGGCGGCCGTTTGCTCCTCGTCGAGATAGCGAAGGGCCACACGGAGGTAGCCACCCGGACGCTCCTCGGCATAGAGCTCGATGCTGGTGTCTGGAGGCAGGGCCTCGCCCGGCGACAGGGAGGTGCCTCCGTTGATGATGTTGATCGTTGGCAGGTAGCTGGAGCCCGACTGCCGGATCTTCAGGCGCACCTCGGCGTCGCCGGGCAGGGTGCGGAGGGAGCGGCGAAGGAAGTCGATGAAGTTCTGGCGGGAAACCGCACGCTCCTGCGCGTAGGACAGGTCCGTGCTCAGCTCGATCGTGCCATTGGCGAGCGAAAAAATTGCGGAGAGCAGCAGGGCAAAGGCCGCCATTGCGAGCACCATCTCCAAGAGCGTGAAGCCGCGGCGAGTTGAAGGGTATGGGCGCGTATTCATCCTCATCCCTCAATTGATCGGCAGAAAGGCCCCGGAGAAGCGCATGGTTTCGGCTTCGAGACTCGTTTCCCCACGTCCCTCTCTCCAGATGGCGCGGGCTTGGATCCGGAAGATGCCATTCAAAGGTTGGCCGTCCTGATTCTGAAGATCCGTCACCTCCTCGACGATGACTTCGTAGGCAATGCCGTCGGGTCCGGCGGGGATGTCCTCGCTCAGCGCCTGAATTTGCGGGACCTTGCTGTACTCATCGAGCAGGGATTCGAGACTCAACTCAATGGTGCGATACTGGCGCGCTTCAAAAGCGGCTTCCCCAATCTGATTGAGCGTGGACACCAAGGCCACTGCGGCGATGCCAAACACGATCAGCGCGAGCAGCACCTCGAAGAGAGTGAACCCGGATCGCGTGCGTGAAAACCGGCCCTTCATCACCAGATCTCCATCTGTTGTTCCGACGGGGTCCCGGTCAGCGGATTGAAGGCCATTTCAAGACGGGAGTCCGGGGCGGTGAATCGGACCTTGATCGGCTCACAAATGCCTTGGGCGCCGAAGAGCCAAGACTGCCCCTCGGCGTCTTCCCAGTCACGACCGCCCCAGCGCAGAATCTCCACCTCCATGTCTTTCGGCAAAGAAACGCGATCCTTCTCACTGCCCTCCTCGGAGAGAAAGGCGAAGCCCTCCTCGTCAAACTGAATCCAATAGCCACGCCCGTTGATGGCCGCTGCATTGACCGCCTGCTTGGCGAGTCGGATCAAATCATTCCCGGGAGCACGAACGGACCCCTCGTCATCAAAGGCACTGAGCGAAAACGACGCCACACCAATCATCATCGCCATCAAGCCAATGACGATGATCACCTCCAGCAGCGTGAACGCACGGCGGAGTCGGAGCTTATGGATCGAGGTGGATGTCATCGCGGGTTCCTTCTTTGCCGTCCGGTCCAAGGGAGAAGAGGTCATGCCCTGAAGTGTCGTTCTCGAACGGACGATACTGATAGATGCGACCCCAAGGGTCGATCAGGCATTCAGGCTGGACGATGGGGCTTTTGGATCGAGCCGAAGGCGGCGCAGCCACGAGCGCCTGCAATCCCTCGGCTTCGGTCGGCAGCCTCCCGTTGTTGTGGTTGTAACGGATGAGTGCAGTTTGAAGGGTCTTCAAGTCACTCGAGGCCTGGTCCCAAGCCGGGTCGAAACGCGCGGTCACTGCCTCAACCAGCGGACCCGAAAAGGGTGCCACGGCGGCCAGCAGAAGCATCAGAAGGATTGAGCCCCACAAGACTCGGCGATGCTTCCGCCTGTCCTCCGCCGGGTTCTCGCAGCCGTCAGCCTCAATCGATGTAGATGTCATCTTCGGTCCCTTCTTTCTTGTCAGGACCCATGGAAAACACATCGTAGTTCGCATTCTTCTTTCCTGGATTCCGGAACTGATAGGTCGTGCCCCAAGGGTCCATGATGCCTTCTTCCTTGAGGAACTGGCGTTTGACTTTGGCGCTGCCGGGCGCGGTCACGAGCGCCTCGAGGCCTTCCGACTGCGTTGGGATGCGGAGGTTGGCGGTGCGGTAGCGCAACAGGCAGGTCTCAATCGTGCGGAGGTCTGCCTTCACCTTGGTGCGGTCCGCATCTTCCATGACGCCGGTCATCGTGACGACGCCAACGGTCAGAAGGATTCCGATGATGCCGAGCACGAGCATCATTTCCATGAGGGTGAAGCCGGACGAGCGGCGGCCTTGAGTGCGAGTGAATGTGTGAGTGACGTTCATAAGAGGGGTGGGTTCAGGTTGAGTGGGTAAAATCGGATTGAGTATGCACGAAAGGGACGCGGTCGGGAATCACCAAGTGTTGGACACCTTGGCGGCCTCAGCGTTCGCGAAGGATGGAGACGGTTTGGAAAATCACGGAGATCATCAGGTAAGCCATCGTCCCGACAAGCAACGCCATCACCAGAATGATGACCGGCTGCATGAGAGCGACGACCTTTTCCAGCTTCTTGCCCAAGTCCCGTCCCGAGCGGTCGGCACTCCGCCGAAGCGTACCGCTGATGTCGCCGGTGTGCTCGCCGAGCCGGACCATCTCAATGAGCGTGGGGGGAAAGAGCGTGGTCTTCTCCAACGAACGGGACAGGGCGGACCCATCGCGAATGGAGTCAATGGAGGCGGTGAGTTTCGATTGGATGTAGAGATTGGGCGAAATCTTGGAGGCGAGCTCCAGCGCCCGAAGCAGCGGAAGCCCGCCGCCGGTGAGGCTGGCGAGCGTTTCCAAAAACTGCGTGTGGAATCCGGCCATGACGATGCCGCCGAAGAACGGCAACCGGGTCTTGGTGTGGTCCCACACAGGGCGCCCGGCTTCCGAACGCGACCAGATCCCAAAAAAGACAGCGATCGATGCCGCGCAGATGAGAAGGAGCCACCACCACTGCTTGACGAAGTCCGTGGAGGCCATCAACACCCGAATGCCCACCGGGATGCTGCCCTGAATCGACGTGATCAGCATCGTCAGCCGGGGAATCAAAAACGTGGAGAAAATCACCGTCACCGCGATGGCCGACACCAGCAGAACGCTCGGATAGATGAGCGCCACGGCCACCTGACTGCGGAGCTCTCGCTGGTTTGCAAGGTAGGCTCCCTGCCGCTTCATCGCCTCCGCCAGAGAACCGCCCGCCTCACCGGCGGCGGCCACCGCGCAAAACAACTCCCCAAAGCTCGTGCTGGACGCACGCAGAGCGCTGCTGAAGGGATGGCCCTCGCGAATGAGATCCCCAAGCCTCTTGGCGATGCGACCGTGAGGGGAATGGGCTTCGCGCCCTTCCATCAGTTTGAGGGCCGGTTCCAAGCGCATCCCGGCTTCGAGCAACTCAGAGAGTTCCTCGGTGAACAGCTGAATTTGGTTCGAACTGAGGCGGATCGGACCCATCGTGTCGTCCACCACCCTGGCTCCGGCCTTGGCTTTGTTTTTGGATTTGGCAGGGCTGGCACCTTTCGTCTTCGCGGGCTCCGCCTTGGCGACCTTTCCACCCGCTGCCGCACCACCACTGGACTCGCTGACCTTGAACGGCTTCAACCCCTTGCCGCTCAGCGAGCGGACGGCCGAAGGACGATCCGGTGCGTCCAGCGTCCCGGACACACTCTTTCCGGTCGCATCAGCAGCTTGATAGGCAAAGGTGGGCATGATTCCGAAGATGAATGCTGATAGAACCACAGCGGCGGGGACTTGGAAAGCCGCAAGTCTTGCGGAATTGGGACGAAAAGGTTACAAGCCAGTCACACCATGACCGTCGACCAGATCCTTCAGTCTGCTGAATCACACCAAGCAAGCGACGTTTTCCTTCAGGAAGGCGAGCTCCCGCGACTGAAGGTGGACGACCAGCTTCTCCTTCTTGGAGAGGATCCCATCGACATGAACACCATGGCGGGCCTGTGGCAGGTCTGCGGCGGGGACGTGATGAAGGACTTGGATCGGGACTCCGGGATGATCTCCTCGTCAGGGGTCCGTTACCGGGTGAATTTGCACAAGGTGATGGGGCGCCTCGGAGCCGTGATGCGGCGAATTCGCACCGACATCCCGAAGCTGAGCGAACTGGGGTTGCCTGAGCCGATGCTCGAACGCTGGGCGGCACGGCATCACGGAATGGTGCTGATCACCGGCCCCACCGGATCGGGGAAATCCACGACGCTGGCGGCAATGCTCGGGTGGATCAACGAGCATCTCTCGCGACACATCGTGACGATCGAAGACCCCGTGGAGTATCTCTTCACCCCGAAGCGCAGCCTCTTTACGCAGCGCGAAATCGGCCGGGACACGGAATCCTTCGGGCGCGGACTGCGCAGCGCCGTCCGGCAGGCGCCGGACGTCATTTTTGTCGGTGAAATTCGAGACTACGAAACCGCGCTCACGGCGCTTCAAGCCTGCGAAACCGGTCACCTGGTGCTGGCCACGATGCACTCCGAGCGCGTGCCGGAGACGATGATGCGCTTTGTGAATCTCTTTCCTGCCGAGAATCTGAGCGTGGGACTGCACCTGCTCTCCAGCCAGTTGATCGGCATTCTGTGTCAGAAACTGGTGCCCAAAACGACCCCCGGCGTGCAACTCCTCGTCGAGCACCTCGAAAACGCGGGTGCCATCCGCAACTGGATCGCCCGCCAAGAGCACGACGAGATCCGCGAGCACCTCGCACGCGGCGGTGATCCCAATGCGGTGCCCTTCATGAAATCGATCATCGCCGCCCACAAAGCCGGCTTGATCGACGAAGCCACCGCGATCGACGCAGCGGGAAGCGAGTCTGATTTCCGCCGGTCGCTGCGGGGAATCTCAAGCTGACTTCAGAGCCTCTTCCTTCACGAAGAGAAGCCGCAGGCTGTTGAGGCAGACGACCACCGTGCTGCCTTCGTGCGTGAGAACCCCAAGTGTGAGCGGAACAATCCCAAACAGTGCCGCGAACGCCATGATGGCGACCGAACCCAAAGAGATCGTCAAGTTCTGACGAATGATGCGCCGCGCCACCTGGCTGATGCGGCGTGCGGCCAGGAGTTTCTCGATTTTGTCCTGCATCAGCACCACATCGCTCTGCTCCATCGCGGCATCACTCCCGCGCGCACCCATGGCGATGGACACGTAGGCGGCAGCAAGACTGGGTGCATCGTTGACGCCGTCACCGACCATCGCCACTTTCTTCCCAGCCGCCGTCAGTTCGCGAATCGCCTCCACCTTGTCCTCGGGATGCAGCCCGGCACGGACTTCATCAATGCCGATTTTCTCAGCCACTTCGGCGGCAGCGGCCCGCCGGTCGCCCGTCAGCATGAGGGTGCGGACCCCGTCATCGTGGAGCGCTTTCAAGACGGCTGCGCTGCCCTCCCGAATCTCATCCCGCAACAGCAAGCGACCGACAAGCTGCTCATGCAACACCCAGACCTCGGTGTAGCCCACTGGCGCGTCCGGCACCGAATCGAGTACCGGTCCCAAGGGGCTGTCCTTCACCAACTCCCGACGACCCACGTAGCTGACACCATCAGCCGATCGACCTCGCAGGCCCTGACCCGTGATCGATTGGAACTCCGTGATCGTATCGGCCTCGATGCCTTCCCGGCGACCATGTTCCGTAATGGCTCGGGCAATGGGATGATTGGACCCCGCCTCCATGCTGACCGCGATCTTGAGCACCTCGTCTTCCCTGCCTTGCGGAAAACTCTCGACCTGGGCCAGTACCGGCTCGCCCTTCGTGAGCGTCCCCGTCTTGTCCATCGCCATGACATCGACCTCGGCCAGTTTTTCGATCGCAGCGCCCCCCCGAAACAACACCCCCCGGCGCGCGCCCCAGGCGATGGCCGCCAGAATGGCCGAGGGAATGGAGAGCACCAGTGCGCAGGGACTCATCACGACCAGCAGCGTCATTGCCCGATAGAAGGCCGAATTGACATCGGCCTCCTGATGGAAAGGCCGGATGCCAAAACCCAGCCACCAGACGAAGAACATCGCGGCCACCAGCGCAAGAGTCGCCACGGTGTAGCGTGTGCCGAAACGATCCGTAAATCGCTGGCTCGGTGCCCGCATGTGCTGCGCCGTCTCGATCAGGGAGATGATCTTCTGGAGGGCACTTTGAGAAACCGGGCGTTCCACCTCGACGAGAACCCTGCCCCAAAGATTGAGCGTCCCACCGAAAACCTCGTTTTGGAGTCCTTTCTCCACGGGGACGGATTCGCCGGTGAGATTGGCCTCATCCGCCGCCGTCTCGCCCTCGATCACCCGGCCGTCCACTGCGAACAGTTCGTCGGGCCGAACCTCGATGACATCACCAACCTTCAAGCGATTCACATCACGAGTTTCGAACGCACCGCTCTCTGCTCGAACACGGGCCAATTTCGGAGCGGCTTGAGTCAGTGCGCGAATCTCGCGATGCGTCCGGTGCATCACGTAGTGTTCTAAAGCCCCGGAGGTCGAAAAGAGGAACAACAGTAGTGCCCCCTCTTCCCATGCGCCGATGGACATCGCACCACCGGCGACTGCCAGCATGAGAAAGTGTACGTCCAGCCGTGCCTCCCAGAGATTCTCCCACGCGTCCTTGGCTGCATCCCAGCCACCGGCGACGATGGAAATCACAAACAACCCCTGCGGCAGCCATTCCGGACCGAGGCCCAGCTTTCCCAGGACAAACCCCGAAACCAAGGTCACTCCGCAAATCGCCGCTTGAAGTGCCAGCGCCTGCCACTCGTCGTGGCTCTTCTGCTCGATCTCTTCAGCCGAGGGCCAATCAAAGTCCCGCCACTTCCAGAACTTGGGTGCTGTCGGGCAGGACGGTTTCTCAAACACCACCTTCTCGCCCTGATGGCGCATGGTCACGAGGCCCGGATGCAAATGAACATCCTCGTTCCCAACGGCCTCACCCACGGCACTGTCACTCAACCACTTGGCATCCAGATCTTTGAGCAGTTCGGAGAGGCGTTGGTGAAGAACCTCTTCATCGACCTGCCCCAGAGTCGCCACGGCCACCCGTTGTTCATCCGGGCGCAATTGAATCGCCTCCACCTCATCGTGATCCAGCAGGAATTGAGACAGCTTCTCAACCCAGGCTTCTGCTGGGGCGGCTTCAGGAGCAGACCTCTCAGCTTTCGTCATTGGCCCGACCTTACGGCGGGTTGGAACGTTGGCAACTGGTCCGTCTTGAGTTGTCGACCCATGCACATCCCAAGCTCCCTGCGCCCCGGCTTCCCCCGCTGAGAACGCAAGATGAACCACCTCAAAACCGTTGTCTTCCGTCCATGAAGCCCCATTTCATCGCCGCACTTTTGGTGCTTTGCCTCGTCACGACCGCGTCCGCATCGACCACGGTCGATTTTGCCAAGGATGTCTATCCGGTGCTCCAACGGTCCTGCTTCGAATGCCATGGCCACGAGGTGCAGAAGGGGGATTTGCGGCTCGACGAAAAAGACCATGCTCTGGCAGGGGGGGATTCGGGTGCGGTCATCGTCGCCGCCAAGCCGGAAGCCAGCGAGATCCTCCGTCGTGTCTCGCTGCCTCGCGATGACAAGGATGCGATGCCACGCCGCGGCAAACCGCTGACGAATGTCGAGATTGAGGCCCTTCGAGCGTGGATTGACGCGGGTGCCGTCTGGCCGGACACGATCGACAAAGGGACGCATTGGTCCTACGAACCTCCGGTGAAAGCCGCAGTTCCCAAGGTCCAGAACGCGGCTTGGCCCAAAAATGAGATCGATCACTTTGTTCTCGCCCGGCTTGAGGAGGAGGACCTTTCTCCATCGAAGCCAGCTGATACTGCCACTCTGGTGAGGCGGCTCTACCTGTCCCTCATTGGACTCCCGCCGCCCGTGGAAGAAGTCGTCCGTCTGGAGAAACTTGGGAACCCGCTGCCGCAGCAGGAAATCGAAGCACTGGTGGACCGGCTCCTGCAGTCCGAGGAATTCGGAGTGCGCTGGGCCCGGCCTTGGCTCGATTTGGCGCGCTATGCGGATTCCCATGGCTTTCAAAGGGACGATCTTCGGGAGGTGTGGGCCTTCCGCGACTGGGTGGTCAACGCGATGAATGCGGACATGCCGTTCACCCAGTTCACCATCGAGCAGGTGGCGGGAGACCTCCTGCCCAACGCAACGCAGGAGCAAATCGTGGCCACGGGATTCCACCGCTGCACTCCAACCAACGTCGAAGCCGGCACCGAGCCCGAGGAAAGTCGCATCAATCAGGTGCTGGACCGTGTCAACACCACCGGAGCGGTTTGGCTCGGCTCAACGCTGGAGTGCGCTCAGTGTCATGACCACAAGTACGACCCCTTTTCCCAAGAAGACTACTATCGCCTGCTCGCCTACTTCAACAGCACAGAGATGGAGGCAGACCGGGCCAATCCCAAGGTGCCCGGATCGATCAAGTTCGACGGTTCGCCCATGGAACTCGACAACGGCGCGCCGGATCCTGAACGCGAGAAGCTCCAAAAGGAACTGGCCCAACTGAACGGAAAAATGAAGTCGCTGACGAACAACGCCGACGAGCGCTTCGAGAGCTGGCTTCTCGACATGAGTCAGGCGGTCAACCAACCCGTGGAAGAAGTGCCGCTGAAGGTGGTCGAGTTCGTCTCCGAAGCCGGAGATGCATCCAAAGAACTCGAGGACGGGTCCATTCTTCTCACCGGCGATCCCGCCGACAAGGACACCTATGAACTCACCCTGCAGGGGGTTGCCCAGAACATCACCGGCCTCAAGCTCGAGGCACTGACCCATGACTCGCTCCCAGGAAACGGACCCGGACGCGGTGACGAGAGCCGTCCAAACTTCGTCCTCGGCACCTTCGAAGTGAAACAACACATCGCAAATGCCAACGATGATCCCGGCACCCCGCTCAAGCTGGTTCGCGCCACGTCCGACTTTTCCCAAACCAACTACGCACCCAACGGAGCAATCGATGACGATCCAAAAACCGGCTGGGCCATCAACCCACAATTCGGCAAACCGCACTGGGCCATTTTTGAACTGGATGAACCCGCCCAGCTCAATCGGAGAACGGAATGGGTTGTCCGGATGGTGCAGAACTACGGCGGGGGGCGCTCCATCGGACGAGTCCGGATCACAGCACTGACCGGCAGTCTCGCCGCACAGGCACTGCCGGAGGCGCTGGCAAGTGCGCTCAAGAAACCCGCCAACAAGCGCAACCGCCGAGAACTGGCCCAACTGCGCGAGCACTTCGATCTCGAAATGCCCGGCATGGCCGCCTTGAAGCAGGAGATGACCGGCATCGAAAAGAAGTTGGCCAAGTTGGCACCGCCCACGACGGAAGTAATGAAAGAGCTGGAGGAGCCCCGCATGTCGAACGTCTTCAAGCGCGGCGTCTACACCAACCCCGGCGATCCCGTGAAACCGGGCACCCCCTCCATCCTGCCACCCGTCAGAAAACAGGACGGCAATCGGCTCGATCTGGCCAATTGGCTTGTGTCCGACGAAAATCCCCTCACCGCCCGGGTCACGGTCAACCGCTGGTGGACGGAGTTGTTTGGGCACGGAATTGTCACGACGGTCGAAGACTTCGGCATCAAGGGCGAACCACCCACTCATCCAGAGTTGCTCGATTGGCTGGCCGTCGAGTTCATGGAGAAAGGCTGGTCACTCAAAAAGCTGCTCCGCCTCATCACCACATCCGCCACTTTTTGTCAGGACTCGACTGTCACGGCTGAACAACTGGCCGTGGACGACCAGAATCTGCTCTACGCGCGCGGCCCACGCTTCCGCCTGGATGCCGAGGGCATTCGCGACAATGCCCTCGCCATCGCAGGTCTCATCAGCACCCAGAAAGGCGGCCCGTCCATTCGGCCGCCGCAGCCGGACGGTCTCTGGAAAAAGGTCGGTGGCCAACAGTACAAGTATGAAGTCAGCCCTGGGGAACAGAAATACCGGCGCGGCATCTACGTCGTTCTGAAGCGTGGTGCCCCCTATCCCAGCTTTGTGAATTTTGACGCCTCGGCGCGCATGGCCTGCGTGGTGAAGCGCTCACGATCCAACACACCCCTCCAAGCACTGACGCTCCTCAACGACCCGGTGTTCGTCGAAGCCGCCAACGCTTTTGCCACCCGCATCCTTGAAGAGGTGCCCAGCGGCACCATCAAAGCGCGAATCGAACATGCCTATCGCCTTGCTCTTTCACGCGCCCCCTCATCCTCCGAATCCAAGGTTTTGGAAACGCTCCTAACCGAACAGATCGCCGCTTCCAGCAGCACCGACGCCGTACCTCCAGCAAACACAACGTCACCCGACAGCGTATCCCCTTCCGAATTCGCCGCATGGTTCTCCGTCGCCACGGCCATCCTGAATCTGGACGAAACCATCACGAAAGGCTGACCCCATGAACTCCTCTCCCACCTTCCTTGATCTCTCCCGCCGCCAATTCTTGCGCAGCTCAGGCGTCGGCCTCGGCTCGATGGCACTCGGTTCGATGCTGGCGCGAGACCTCCCCGCAGCTCGGGCGTTGACGGGAGATCCGGTCAAGCCCCGCGACCCTCACTTCGCCCCCAAGGCCAAGCACGTCATCTATCTGCACATGATCGGCGCGCCTTCGCAGCTCGATCTGTTCGACTACAAACCTGAGCTCTCGAAGCGCAGCGGCGAGCAGTGTCCTCCCGAACTCTTGGAGGGAAAAAAATTCGCCTTCATCGGAACCGAATCGACGCTCGGAGGGTCGCCTTTCAAGTTCAAGCAGCATGGGCAGGGCGGCATCTGGATGTCAGAACTTCTGCCCCACCTCTCGACCGTGGCAGACGAGCTCTGCGTGATCAAATCGCTTCACACGAATGAAATCAACCATGCCCCCGCACAGATGTACCTGCACAGTGGTTTTGGTCAGGGTGGCCGCCCCAGCATGGGCTCGTGGGTGACCTACGGTCTCGGGAGTGAGAACTCCGATTTGCCGGGCTACGTCGTTCTTCTTTCGGGTCCCCCCGGAGGGGCGGGCACCTCTCTCTGGTCGACGGGATTCCTCCCGAGCGTGTATCAGGGCATCCAATTTCGCTCCGAGGGTGAGGCGGTGCTTTTCCTCGGCAATCCCGAAGGTCACTCGCGCTCGGACCGCCGCCGCCTCCTCGACGCGGTGAGGGAGATCAACCAGCAGCGCCTTGGCGTGGTGGGGGATCCCGAAATCGCCACGCGCATCAGCCAGTACGAAATGGCGTATCGCATGCAGGCCAGCGTGCCGGACCTGATGGACATCTCTCAGGAATCGAAATCGACCCTGGAGATGTACGGTGCGGAGCCCGGGAAGGCCAGCTTCGCCAACAACTGCCTTCTGGCCCGCCGCCTCGTCGAGCGCGGAGTGCGGATGGTGCAACTCTACGACGCCGACTGGGATCACCACAGCGGTCTCGACAAACGCCTGCCTGCGAAGGCCAAGGATATCGACCAAGGCATGGCCGCGCTCGTTCGGGATCTCAAACTGCGCGGTTTGCTGGATGAAACCCTCGTGGTTTGGGGCGCTGAGTTTGGCCGCACGCCCATCCTTCAAGGTCAAAGCGGTGATGGCAAGAAGGTCGCCTTCGGTCGCGATCACCACAAAGACGCCTACACGATGTGGATGGCCGGTGGCGGGGTGAAGCCGGGCATCAGCTACGGCAAGACGGATGACTTTGGATTCAACGTGGCGCAGGACGGTGTCCATGTTCACGATCTCAATGCGACCCTTCTCAACCTCCTCGGGCTCGATCACGAACGGCTCACCTTCCGCTACCAAGGACGCGATTTCCGGCTCACCGACGTCCACGGCGAACTTGTGCATGGAATCATCGCCTAGCCGACGGTTTCTGAATTCCTTGCCGAAACCCGGCGAAGTCACTACTCTCCGCCTCATGAAACTCAGTGTCTGCCTGTTGCTCTCACTCGTCGCCTCCTCCGTGATTGCCGACGAATTCCGCACTTTCACCAGCACGACGGGGGTCGCCATTCGAGCACGCTTCGTGAAGTCCGAGAATGGGCAGGTCGACATCATTCGCGAGGATGGCCAGCCATTCACCTTCCCCCTGACCGCCCTCTCCCCCGAGGATCAGGAGTGGGTGAAGCAAGCCGCCGCAGCTCAAGCCTCAGGCTTCATCACCAAGGCCAGCCCCAACGACAATCTCCCGCCCTCCGAACTCAATGAGCTGATCGGCGTGCCGATCTTTGAAGACAGCGTCCTCTGGGCTTCTGACGCAAACACCGTCGCCAAACGGCTCAAACTGCCCAAGGAGTCGGAGACCCGGCTCCAGAGCAGTTTTCGGGGCTACCCGCGTGAGGAAGCCCGAATGTTCGGAGCCCGGCCGTATTCCATCGCCCTCTACGCCCAGGAGAACCGGCCCACCGCCCTGTCCCTCGTCTTCGCCAACAAAGGCGACCTCTTCGGGGCGAAGGGCAGCGCTGAGGAACACTTCGACGCGGAAGCCGCTCCCAAGGAAGCGGAGCGACTTTTGAAGGAGGCCATGGAAAAGGATGTCTCGACGGTGACAGAGTTGCTGAAGCAGAAACTCGGGGAACCCGAGAGGCAGCGATTCGGTGAAGGCGAAGGCCGCACCTACGTTTACCGTTGGGATTGGCGGGGGCATGCGATCCTTCTTCGCGAGGTCGACAAGGAATACGTTGGAATCGAAGTCGCCACCTCCGCCTTCGCCGATGCTGGAGGCAAATTCGAGCGCACCTCCGATTCCGAGATCCGGGCCATGGCCGCGGCGAACGTTGAGAACCGCGGGAATGGCGATGTGGTCGTCGGAGACATTCCCATGGTGGATCAGGGACCGAAAGGCTACTGCGTCCCCGCCACGGCGGAGCGCGCCATGAGATACCTCGGTGTTCCTGCCGACATGTATGTCCTGGCAATGGCAGGCAACACGGGCTTCGGCGGCGGCACCAGCGTCAACGCCCTTCTCGACGGAGTGGGGCTCGACATCCGTCGAAAGGGCCGCTCTTTCGATCAGTGGAATGGCGAGATGAAGCTGCGCGACATCAAGAAACACATCGACAAGGGTGTGCCCGTCATGTGGGCGCTTTACAGCACAGGCGAGTGGAACAAGACCGCCACCGAGCGCACCCAGGAACGCCAGGACGTGACGGATTGGGGCGCATGGACTGAACGAATGAAGGACATCAACAAGACGGCCAACCTGAGAAAAGACACTTCCACCGGTCACGTCGTCCTCATCATCGGCTACAACGAAGCGACGGAGGAGATTGCCTTCAGCGACAGCTGGGGTGATCGCTACAAGGAGCGCTGGATGACCGTGGCCGAAGCGGAGAGCATTTCGCAAAAAGGCTTTTGGGTCGTCGGCTTTTGAGCGCCCATTCCAGCCGCTCAACCATGGCACTCTTTGGAAACGGGGCTCACACCAGTTCCGCCAACTCCACTTTCAGCAACTGCCTCGCTCTGTAAAGCCTCAGCTCAACCGCCTTCTCGGTCGTCTTCATGATCCTTGCAATTTCACCGTGAGGCAGGTCCTCATAGACCGATAGGATGAGTGTTTCTCGTGCCATCGGCGGCAGCTTCAGAATGGCCTCCCGCACGGCTTGTGCGCGTTCGGCGGACTCAAGAAAGTGCCCTGGCTGCAGCTCTTCACTTTCCAGTTCCATGGCGGCCAATCTTGATGGGCAGGTTGCATCGGCAGGTCGGCGCCCATGGTATCTCATCCGATTGCGCGCCAGATTCGCACTGATCTGGAAAATCCACGTCGAGAATGGCTTCTCGGGTTTGTAGTTGCGGCGGTAGCGATGCACGCGAAGGAAGGTCTCCTGCACCAGATCACACGCCTCCGCCTCGCTCCCGGTCATGCGCACCAGGAACGATCTCAACCGTGGGGTCCAGCGGTGGACGATCCGGTCGAAGGCCTCATCATCCCCTCCACACAGGGATATCATGTCCGCCGCATCTTCGTCGCGAGGCTCGGCCACGATCCTTCCAGCCAACCAGGAACGGACGCGGTCCAAGGGCCCTGCCGACGTCCTGCGCGATTCCACACAACAGCTCTCGGGCTGGGTCCAAATTCCTTCAAAAGGGCTGCTGGTGGGGGCGAAACTCATTTTTGTCATTCAATGAACAGGTCAAAGCAGGGGAATATCCGGGCGGTTTAATGGCCAATGCTCCTCCGGCTCACCCTCTCTCCATAGGGCTGTCCCGTGTCCGAAAAGCCGGAAGTGGAGGGGCTCACCGCCCAGATGAACAGCAGAGCCAGTGAAACAAGCAACACAATGATCAAACCCCATCGCTCAAGAAGATTCCGACTCCCTGGAGTGCCAAATGATTGGCGCACTGCCCCAGTCATGCGGGATGCGAGTCCCTCGTCGACCCATCGCTGAAAGATCGGGCGGCAGGGTGGCACATGCCACTCCCCCAAGAGCCTCTTCAGGGGATCGTTCGAGTTCATGGCGCACGTTCCGTTGGGTCGATTGCATTCTTGTGCATGGAAGTCGCGATCCAAGCCATTGCTTGTCAGGGCCATTCATGCCCAGCCGAGGTTGTGCGGTCTCAGATGGCGGTCTCCCGATGCACCTGCCGGAGCTTGAAGAGTTCCCATGACGAGTGCTCACTCACGACAGGTGCAACGGAGGCCAACAAGACTCAACGGCGGGGATCAGCGTCCGGCGAGAACCACGTGGGGCCTGCCTGCACCCCGGCTCTTCGAAATCACGGGCAAGCGGCGCACCACAGGCTCCGAGCGGTTTACGACCACAGGGCCGCTGACGCGCTCAACCTTGGCACCTCTTTTGTGTGTTCCAACTTTTTGACGGAAGTTGCGATCACTGTCGGCCATGGTGCTGGAGCAGCTGACCCCAAGGACAGAGACTGCAAGTGCGGCGACGATAGCTGAAGGGTTTTTCATGGTTGGATTCGATGATTAGGTTGGTTGGTTTGAATGTCGCCCGATTCATTCGGACGCTCGCAAGGTGATACCCCGCCGGATATCAGCTCCCCTCCAAAAAAGTTCATTTTTAACTAACTCTCTGGATGTTAATTAGTTAAAAACAAACATTCCCTTTGCTTTTCACTCATTTCCTTCCACTGACCCTTGGCGAGGTCTCCCAGATCCAATCCCCCAATCCTGACCCGCACCAGCCGCTTCACCTCCACATTGAGTACTCCCAAGAGTCGGCGGATGTGACGATTTTTTCCTTCGTCCAAAACAATCTCCAACCACGAATTCCGCTCGCCGGAACGGAGCAACCGTACTCGTTTCACCCGCAGGCTCTCGCCTTCATCCACAACTCCCGCGCTCACGGCGTCCAGAAGCGCCTGATCTGCCGCACAATCCACCTGTACGTGGTAGGTTTTGTCGAGATGCGTCTTCGGGTCTGTGATCGCATTGGCCCATTGCGTGTCGTTGGTAAACAGCAGCAGCCCCTCGCTCGCCTTGTCGAGCCGACCAACCGCCGTCAGTCGAGGCAGGTCTGATCCCTCAAAGCAGGAAAACACCGTCTCCCTCCCCTTTTCATCAGACGTGGTCGTGACCAGACCCCGGGGTTTGTTGAGCATGACATAGAATTTGCGCTCGCTGCGGACGGACTGCCCATCCACCTCGATCCGCGCCTTGTCCAAATGGACGCCAAACTCTGGATCCGTCCGCCGGATGCCGTCGACCGTCACGCGACCCGAGCGCACGACTTCAAATCCCTGCTTCCGTGAGCAGTATCCGAGCTTGGACAATGCCCGGGCGAGGCCGGTCCGAGGGGTGGCGGGTGTGTGTTTCACAAAAAGCGATGGTTTCAGCTATTGCTGCCTCGCACGGACGGATATACAAGCTCCAGCATGGAATCGGCCACGCGCCTCGTCCTCAACCACGACACCTACGATGTCGTCGTGGGCGACTTGGTGCCCTCGGCCCGCCGATCCCTCTGGCTGGTGACCGCCGACTTGAAAGACCTCCATGTGGACGACGGGCGTGGCAAGTTTGTCCCCTTCCTGCGCCTGCTGGCCGACAAACTGGAAGAGGGTGTCGAGATTCGTCTCATTCACGCCAAGGAACCCGGACCGCGATTTCGGGAAGACTTCGACCGCTTCCCGCAGTTTCTCGAAAGTGACCTCTTTGAACGCATCCTCTGCCCCCGCATGCACATGAAAGCCGTCATTGCGGACGGAAATCGGGCCTACATCGGTTCGGCCAACCTGACAGGGGCGGGCGTCGGAGCCAAGAGCGACACCCGGCGCAATTTTGAAGCTGGAATCCTCACCGACGACCGCACCATGATTGGTGAGTTGATGGAGTTCCTCGACACCTTTTACCTCGGCGACCTCTGCCAGAAATGCGGCCGCCGAGACATCTGCCCCGACCCGATCGCATGAGTGGCGGCCCGAACAACGTCGCCGTGATCACCGGAGGTGAGGGTGACCTGGCAAGAGCCTTGACGAAAGAGCTCCTCGCAGGCGGTTGGATTGTCCACAACCCGGGACGAACCGAGCTCGATGTCACGAACTCCGCCCAAGTAAAATCCTGGTTCGGTCAGCTCGAACGCATAGATCTCCTCGTCAACAATGCGGGAATCATTCGCGACAGGCCGGTCGTCACAATGACCGAGATAGACTTCGACGACGTGATGGACGTTTGCCTCAAGGGGGCCTTCCTCTGTTCGCAAGCTGCGATTCAAAGAATGGCCAAGCAGCGGAGTGGTCACATCATCCAGGTCGGCTCCGTCTCCGCCCTCACCGGCCCCACGGGACAAGCCAACTACGCCGCAGCCAAAGCCGGGCTCATCGGCCTCACCAAAAGTCTCGCCAAGGAATACGGTGCACGAAATGTCCGCATCAACTGCGTTCTGCCCGGTTTCCTCGAAACCAAGATGACGGCCACCCTCCTCGCTGACGCCGAGCAACGGACCCGCATCCTCAGCACCCACACCCTCGGTCGTCTCAACACCCCTGAAGAGGCCGCACGATTCATCGCTTTTCTCGATTCCATGGCCCATGTCAGCGGACAGGTGTTTCAACTGGACAGCCGGGTTTTGTAGCCGTTGCCGGGTGGCAAGCGAAGCCGCATCTCGGAGAACTTCGCGCAACTCTTGATCTCGGCCATTCAGAGATCGTCATTCGTGAGCTCACGGCCTTCGACTCAAGCTTGGCTCAACTTCGACCGAAGACTCACCGCCTTGGGCAAAGCCTGAGCTTCGCGAGAAAGTTGATTCAGAGCCTCCAGTGCATCCTCAGGAAGCCCCAGGTCGATAAATCCCTCAATGGCGGCGAATCGCGTCTCGACGTCATCGAGAGTCTCCGGAACCTCCTTCAGCACGACCGCATCCAATCGATGTGCCGGATCATCCTCCGTACCAGCCTCCGGCACGGCCAGATGCACCCAACCATCCCCCTCTTTGTGAATCCGCCAGTGACTGATCGTGAGGACCGTCAGCAATCCAATGACGGCCACCGTCGCCTCGAGAACGAAGGGCGTTCCGAAAAAAGCAATCCCGTAGAAAAACGCATCTTGGAGGACCTCTCGTGCCGTCGGGCTGAGATACGCCACGAGGCCCACGGTCAAAGCCATGCCGCCAACCCAAAAGCTTAGACCTACAGCAAATCGCCACCATGCGTTGCCCTCGTCATGTCCCACAGTTTCAGTCATTGATCGGATGAATGCTGTGAGGTACGTCCCGCAGCCGCCTGGGGATCCCGATTGATGATCTCCATCTCTTCCTGACGCAAGGTCGGAACCGCCCCTGAATCGATCGGGATGGCGCGAAGGGCCACCGACTCTCGCACTCTCGTCTGCGCTTGAATTGGTGCCAAAGGTTGCTTGAGGACCACCTCACCGGCCTCAACAACCTTGAGCGTGTCATCCTCAGCCTCAAGCGCCGCTTGCTCCAATGACATCTGCGCCCGTTCACCCGCCACATGACCACCCCAGAGGCCTGCGCCGATCAACACCGCGATGAAGACGCCAAAAGCTGTCGCAAACGGTGATCGAGCGCCTCGATTCCGGAATGACCATGCCGGAAGATCCGCGAAACGGTCGCGTCGCTCTGGAATCCAACGACCATACTCTTCGATCAAATATCGATAGTCTCTTCGGCCTCCAAGCCGGGATGCGGGCAGGTCCGTGAGGATCTCACTCGCATCGACATTGAGAAACCGACTGTACAGTTTCAGAAAGGCACGAGCGTAGGTCATGCTGCCGAAGGCTGCGTAATTGTCCCTCTCCAAATGCATCAGACGAAACGCCGGAATGCGGGTTTGATGAGCCGCATCTTCCAGGCTGAGTCCGCGCTTTTCTCGGGCGGCTCGCAAACGTTGGCCGAGGTTGGTGACCATGGTATTCCGATCTGGCCGCTATCCTGCCACTGGCGGCCCAGATTGCCAGCCAAAAAACCGAATCAACACACCCCAGATACCATAGCCACTCGAGATCGGGCGCTCAGACCTCGATCTTCGAGGTATCGATCGTCGCCACCCGAGCCTTGAGCTCTTTCCCTGGACGGAGACGCACCACGCAACGGGCAGGAATGGTCACCTCAGACCCGGGCTGATTTGGGTTGCGCCCGATCTTGCTCTTGGCCACACGCAACTCAAACGTGCCAAACCCACGCAAGGTCACGTTGCTCCCCTCCGCCAGACTGCTTGAGAGAACCTCAATCAATCCGTCCACGACAGAAAACACATCCTGTTGGCGGAGCCCAGTCTTGTTACTGAGTTCCACGACTATGTCACGCTTGGTCACCGTTGCCATAAGTCCCCAGTAAGCAGGAAGCTCGCCAAGTGCAATGGAATGTGCGCATCACATACCAGGAAGGGCATCCAGCACTTCGGCCGCCGTTTTGAAATGCATCTTGGCCACCTCCGCCAGCGCCTCCCTGCCGGCACTTGAGAGCAATCGTTTGGCCGCCTCCTTGACCGTTCCGGAGGCCCCTTTGGGAAACCCCTTCTCGAACCCATGCTCCCCACCCGTCTTGGCCATCCACTTCACAAATGCATCCCGCGCCAGAATGGACGCTGCCGCGACCGCAGGGTCGCTCTCCGCCTTCGTGCGTTGGATCAGTTCGATGGCCCGGCCTCGCTCCTTGAGCGCCCGTTGCAAGACCACCGGATTGGCAAACTGATCGGACAGGGCACGGGGACAATCCGGCACTCGCTCCAGCAGGTTCTCGATCACACGCGCGTGCCCCCAGGCGAGGAGACGGTTCAGGTTCTTGAACTGCAGATAGAGCTCGTTGTAGCGCTGCGGATTGATCTGAATCACCTCATACTTCAACCCCGGCAGTTTCCGCAGGGCCTCCGCGATTTTGAGAATCTTGGCGTCGGTGCCGATCCGCTTGCTGTCCATCACCCCCAGTTCCGCCAACCGAGGAGCCACCCTCTCGTCCACATAGGCACCCGCAATGACCAGCGGACCAAAAAAGTCACCTTTGCCACTCTCATCGACGCCGATGTGCGGCTCGAAGCGTTCCGGATGCAAGACCTCCTCGTATCCCATCTCCGCGACACCCAACACCTCCGGCTCCAGCAGATGCTTCACAAAATCCTCCGTTCCCTTTCCTTGGGCGACCACCTTCGGCCCCTTTTCATAGACGGCCAGACTGAGTCCCGGGTGCTTCGCAGCATAGAGGCAGTAAGGCTTCTCGACGAATTCATACCCACGCCCCGCAATCAGATTCTTGAGGGTAGTGGCTTGAGCGGAAGTTAAAGCACGTGTGTAACTGGTGACGGCGGACATCTTCCACGCCACTATGTCGTGACCCTCGCCTGCGTCAGCGTTTTTTCTCAACCATGGCCAAAACTCCACCACCCGACCCACGCGTTCCACGCATCGCCTCCGACCTCGTCGCTTGGTTTGCGAGTTCGACGAAGGACTACCCATGGAGAAAAACCCGCGATCCCTACGCCATCCTCGTTTCTGAGATCATGCTTCAGCAGACCCAGATCGCGACAGTGCTGGATCGTGGCTACTTCACCCGCTGGCTCGAGTGCTTTCCCGATTTTGCCTCGCTGGCGACCGCTCCCGAAGAGGCCGTACTCAAGGCTTGGGAGGGGTTGGGGTACTACCGGCGCGCGCGCAATCTTCAGAAGCTGGCCCAACAAATCGTCGCACATCATCATGGAGTCATGCCGTCCGACCCGGATGTCATTCGCTCCCTTCCCGGAATTGGCCCCTACACAGCCGGAGCCATCTCAAGCTTCGCCTTCAACCTGCCAGAGCCCATCGTCGATGGAAACGTCGCCCGTGTGGTCTCCCGCGTCTGGAACGATCCGACGCCCATCGACTCCACCGAAGGAACCCGCCTTCTATGGGAACGCGCCGCCAACCTCGTCCGAGCCAGTGAGAATCCCAGCGCCTTCAACTCGGCCCTGATGGAACTGGGGCAGACGGTCTGCCGCCCCGGCAACCCGGATTGCGGCGCCTGTCCGATTCAATCTCATTGCCGCGCAGAAACCCCTGAAGATTTGCCCGTTCGGAAACCTCGCCCGAAGCTCACCGCCATCACCGAACGCGTTGTTTTCGTGCGGAACCCAACGGGTGTTCTCTTGGAGCAAGAAACCGGCAACCGGCGCACCGGACTTTGGAAACTCCCGGCCCTCCCCGAGTCCAATCCAGACTCTCTCCCACCCGTTCTGCTCAAAATGACCTACGGCATCACGCGCTACCGGGTCACGCTCTGGGTTCACGAAGACACTCCAGCCTCCACCCCGAGCTGGCCAGAGACACATCAAGTCATTCCTCACGCGCAACTCGACGAGGTCGCCATGCCCAGCCCCTATCGCAAAGCTCTGAAAAAGCTGCTCCAGCACTCCGAGTTCCGATTGGAGTGAAACAGCACCACCTCACACCAGGATCCGATTCAGCACGTGTGCCCTTTCCACGCCCGTGAGACGGACGTGGAGCCCGCGGAACTTGTAGCTCAGGCGCTCGTGATCAATGCCCATGCAGTGCAGAATCGTCGCGTGCAGGTCCCGCAGATGCACCGGGTCCTCAGCGATGTTGTAGCAAAAGTCGTCCGTGCTGCCGTAGGTGGTGCCACCCTGAATTCCGCCTCCGGCCATCCAGATGCTGAAGCAGCGCCCGTGATGATCGCGACCCATCCCGGGCGATCCAAAGGCACCCTGACTGAAGGTCGTACGGCCAAACTCCGTGGCGAAGATGACGAGCGTGTCTTCCAATAAGCCCCGCTGCTTCAGATCCTTCACCAGAGCCGCGCTCGGTTGATCCACGTCGCGACACTGATTCGGCAATTGTGACGTGATGTTGATGTGCTGATCCCAACCCCGATGGTAGAGCTGCACAAAACGCACGTCCCGCTCCAGCAGGCGACGCGCCAGCAGGCAATTCGCCGCATAGCTCCCCGGACGCGTGACTTCGGGGCCGTAGGACTCCAAGGTGGCCTCGTTCTCGCCCGAGATGTCTGTCAGCTCGGGCACGGAGGTTTGCAGGCGGAACGCCATCTCGTAGGATTGGATGCGCGTCAGCGTGTCAGGGTCCCCAAACATCGCCGCACTTGCATGATTGATCTGCTCCAGATCGTCGAGCATCGCCCGGCGCTGCTGCGGTTCGACACCCGGAGGGTTCTCCAAAAACAGCACCGGATTCCGCCCCGGTCGCAATCCCACGCCTTGATGCGACGACGGCAGGAAGCCGCTGCCCCAGAGGCGCGAAAAGATCGGCTGGCCCGGATTCTTGCCGGTGCCCTGGGACACCAACGCGATGAAGGCCGGAAGGTTCGCATTCAGGCTGCCCAGCCCATAGCTGGCCCAAGCACCCATGCTGGCGTAACCGGGAAGTTGGTTGCCGGTGTTGAAAAACGTCACGCCGGGATCGTGGTTGATCGACTCCGTGTTGAGTGTTTTTAAAATGCAAATCTCGTCCGCGATGGTATGCGTGTACGGCAGGAAGTCGCTGATCCATGTGCCATTTTTCCCGCAGAGCTTCCCGCCTTTGAGCGGCTGCAAAACCGGATACGAGGTCTGGCGACTCGTCATCCCCGTCAGACGCTGATCCCCCTTCACGCTCGGCGGCAGATCCTGGCCGTGGTGCTTGTGCAGCGTCGGCTTGTCATCAAAGAGATCGACGTGGGACATGCCCCCACTTTGAAACAGCACGACCACACGCTTCGCCTTCGGTGCAAAATGCGGCAGGCTTGGCAGACCGCCTACTGCTGAGTTTGCGAGCGCGTGATCCGTGCCGAGCAGACTGCCCAAGGCGATACCGCCGACGCCCGCGACCTGCTGCTGAAGAAACGTTCGGCGGCTGAGGCCGGTGAGATGTTCGATGATGGGGGACATGACGAAATGAGATTAGTTGCGGGTGACGACTTCGCTGAGGTTCAGGAGCAGACTGGCGACCTGGGTCCACGCCGCGTGTTCCCCGGCGGGAAGCTTGGCATCCCGGGGGGATTCCCCGACGGCCAGGAGTTCGGCGGCATCAGCCGCGTTGTCACCGTAGTGGGCGCGCTCGCGGCTCAGCGCCTTTTCCAGCACCGCCACATCCGCGTCGGAGGGAGCGCGCGACACCGCCTCTTCAAAGGCCCAACGCAACCGTTCGGCGTCGCTGCCCTCGCGGTGCAACATTCGCTCGGCAAATGCGCGGGCTGCCTCGATAAACTGTGGATCGTTGAGTGTGACCAGCGCCTGCAGCGGTGTGGTGGTACTGCCCCGCTCGATGGTGCAAACCTCGCGGTTCGGCGCGTCAAAGGCGGTCATGTTTGGTGGCGGGGCGGTGCGCTTCCAGTAGGTGTAAAGGCTGCGGCGGTAGAGTTTCTCACCATGGTCCTGAATGAACGTTTGGGCTGTGGCCGGACTGCTGCCGTAATGGCTCACTTCTCGCCACAAATCCCCCGGCATGTAGGGGTTCACACTCGGCCCACCGATGCGCGGCACCAGCAGGCCGCTGATCTTCAGTGCGCTGTCACGGACCAATTCGGCAGGCAGGCGGAACCGCGGCCCACGTGCGAGCAGTTGATTGTTCGGATCACGCTCCAACCCTTCCTTCGTTGCCGCTGAGGTCTGCCGGTAGGTCTGACTCATGACGATCTGCTTGAGGACGTGCTTCACATCCCAGCCGCTCTCGACGAACTCCACTGCCAGCCAATCCAGCACGTCCGGGTGGCTCGGCCAGGCGCCCTGCATCCCGAAGTCGGCAGGCGTGGTGACGATCCCCTGTCCGAAAAGGAGCTTCCAAAACCGATTCACCGCCACCCGCGCCGTCAGTGGGTGGTTCGGCATCGTCAGCCACCGCGCCAGCCCCAAGCGGTCCGGCCGTGCCTCGTCCGGGATCGGTGGGAGCGCGGCCGGTGTGCCCGTGCTGACCTTCACGGTCGGTTGCGAGTAGTCGCCACGATTGAGGATAAAGGTGTCCCTCGGCTTCGCGGAGACATTCATCACCATCGTCGGATGAGGCTCGGTGAGTGAGGAAAGACGGTCGCGAGCGTTCGCCAAAGCCACGCGGGTGCGCTCCAGCGCGGGCGATTCCACCGCGCACACCGACCACAGCGCCGCTTGTTGCTCTGCGTTGCGTTGTGCCGCCGGCGTTCCCAGCACGACAATCGTTTCCGGTGTCAGATCAGAGCCATCATCAATGCCGGTGAGCACCTCGAGCCGCAGCTTTTTCGGGATCAAATTGTCTCCACGACCAAAGTTCAACTGCACGGTGAAGAAGGGCGTCGCCCGTGTGTCCAGCGGCTCTTCAAACGTCACGGTAAAGTGCACCGGACCCTTCGCGTCGTTGGCCGGCTGCCACCCGGTTTCGTTCAGCGGGTGCAGCGCGCTCTTCGGTGGTGCCTCCGGCAGCCACGAACTGGCCGTGGCGCGGGAAATGGCAATGAGGCGATGCAGATTGACCTGATCTCCCGGAATCTCGTCCGCCGTTCCTGCGATCGCGGTCAGCACAAACGTCCCTTTCTCCGGGACACTGTCCACCATCGCCGCACGGCCCGTCTTGGGGTCCTTCGGTCCGGGCACTCGGGTCGAGGGTCCATAGCCCCAACCTCCGCCTGGCAGTTCGGCATCGGCCTCCACCACAACGCGCAGCCCCGTCACCGGCACCTCCAGCTCCGGCAACTTCGTCACCACGTCAAACGCACCCGAACCCCGCACGTTCTGAAACAGCACTCCGTTGCCGTCCACCGGCTCATACTCTGCCGAGCGATTGGGCGATGAAATGCCGAGCACCTCAACCGGATGCAGTGCCAGTCCTTTGCCGCGCTTCGCAAGCTCACCCTGTTCCCGCTTCTCCCAAGCGGAAAGGATGCGCTCGTTCGGAGTCGCGAGCACCTTCTCCAACCGTTCGATCTGCTTTTTCAACTGCGGCACCTCGGGCGTCTTCAGTACCGTTATCGCTTGAATTGACGGGTTGGGATTGATGCCGCGATTGCCATCCAAGCCTGCATCATCCAGCGAGTTGAAGAAGGCAAACATCTGATAGTAGTCCTTCTGCGTGATTGGATCGAATTTGTGATCGTGACACTGCGCACAGCCGAGTGTCAGTCCCAGCACGGACTCCCCCAGCGTCTTCACCCGGTCCACATTGTAGTTCGTCAAATTCTCTGCCGGGATCGTGCCTCCCTCATGCGTGACCATGTTGTTGCGCTGAAATCCCGTGGCGATCAACTCCGCCTCTCCCGCGTTCGGCAACAGATCCCCGGCGAGCTGTTCAATCAAAAAGCGGTCGTAGGGCTTGTTGTCGTTGAAGGCCTGGATCACCCAGTCCCGCCACAGCCACAGATGCCGACCCCCATCGATGGAGAACCCATTCGTGTCCGCATAGCGCGCCGCGTCCAGCCAGTCGAGCGACAGTCGCTCACCGAAATGCGGGCTCTTCATTAGACGATCCACCAGTGCTTCATAGGCTTGTGGACGATCATCCTTCACAAAGCCCGCCACCTCTTCAGCCGTCGGCGGCAGGCCCGTCAGATCCAGCGACACCCGCCGAATCAGCATCGCACGATCCGCCTCGGGCGACGGCTTCATGCCCTCCTCCGCCAAACGCCTCCGCACCATCGCATCGATCGGATGTCCCGCCTTCGCATCCACCTGCGGCCGCTTCGGCGCGATGAAGGACCAGTGCCCGGCATACGGGGCTCCACCCTCGATCCACGCCTTGATCTTCGACTTCTCAATCGCCGTTAGCTTTAGGTGCGAATCCGGCGGTGGCATCAGGTCATCTTCATCGTCAGTGATCAGTCGATACCACACCTCGCTCTCGTCCAAATCGCCCGGCTTGATCGCGAAGACACCGTCGCGCTCCTTTTTGGCTTCCTCCCCCACATCGAGCCGCAGATCCGCCTCCCGATGCTTTTCATCAAAACCATGACAAGCAAAACAGTTCTCCGAGAGGATCGGGCGGATGTCGCGATTGTAGTCCGGCACCACGGCCAGTGCAGGCAGCGCGATCAGCGTCGCGAGTCCGAGGGATGAAAGGGTTTTTGTCATGACAAAATCAAGGCGTGTTCAGGGTGGCTGGCATAGCGGGCTGGATCCACACGGCGCGGACATCGTCCATGTAGTGGTCCGTGCGGCCTTCCGCCGGGCCCGGCGTATTCGAGCCGAGAGAAATGATCAGCGAGCGGGCACTCGCCGGCACCTCCAGCGTCACCACCACGTGATGCCACCCCGGCTGCTCTGCCGTGGGAAAGGCCGCGCGATGCACGGAGGTCAGCGCATGGTCCTGCAGTTCCTGCCGCATGTCCGTCCAATGCGATGCCACCCCAGCCGCCCCTTCGGCAAAGGTCGCGCCATACAGGCTGTAGTGCTCATCTTGATCAGGCACGGAAGCATGGTAGGCTGCTGAAATTTGCAGAGCCAACGGCCCTTCATGCGGTGGCCGCTGCGCCTCTAAATCGACGATCAGATTCGCAAAGTAACCCTTCCCCATCGGGGCCGGGCCGAGCTTCATCATGCGGCCGCCCTCCAGCGTCAATGGACGCGGTGGGCCACCCTCCACGATCTCCGTCGTGATGCCGCTCCACTGCCCCGCCTCCGGCACCAGATGCACCTGGGGCAAATCCTGCGCCTCTTCAAAACCTGCGTTCGCCAGCCATAGCCGCATCCCCTGCCAGCTTGGAAAACCACCCTGTGTGGTGACTGCCCAGACCACCGTCGCACTGCCCAAGCCGATGACCAATCCCGCCACCAGCGGTCGCCACTCCAGCCAATGCCGCGACATCCGCAATACCGGCGTGGATCCTGATGAAAACGTCTCTGCGGCCTGCCGCTCCGCCTGCGCATGAGCAGCCGCACGCACCTCTTGATCAAACATCAACGCTCCGGTGAATTCCTTCACATTCGCCGGATCGGCCGCCAACCAGGCGTTCAACGTCGCGTGCTCCTCCTCGGTGAGCGAGCCGTCCAGATGTGCGCTGATGAGCTCTTGGGGATCGTTCATGCCGGGGTTCCTTGCATTTGGGTTGCTCGCTTCACGCAGCTTCGCAGCTGTTCGCGGATGCGTTGCAGCGTCACCCGCACCGTCGGCCCCGGCGTCTGCAAGCGTGTGCCGATTTCCTCCGCCGTCTGATCTTCAAAATATCGCCAGCGCACCATCTGCCGCGCCCGCACCGTCAGCTTCTCCATGCAGGCTTGCAGCGCCGCTTCGCGATCCGAAACCTCAGGTGCCAGTTCGGCCCACTGCGCCGTGATGCCGTCCATCACCGCCTCGTCAAAAACCAACCGGCTGCGCCCATGATCCCGATGCCAGCCCATCACCTGAAACTTCGCCATTCCCAGCGCCCAAGCCACAAACGGCCGCTCCCCGTCATACTCGCCAAATTTCCGAAACACCACCAGCGCCGTTTCCTGCAGCACGTCCTTGGCCGCTGCATGATCCCGCACCAGCGCATGCACGTAGTTACCCACCGCCGGTTGGGCGTCGGTCCACAGTCGCATGAAGCGCTCCTGGTCTTTCTCACTGAGCATGATCACCGAGTATTGCCACCGCACCGCCCCGGCGTAACAAAAAACTTCCTCATTCCTCCACCGAAGCCGCCCGCCGCTCCAAACTCTCCCGCCAACTGCCCGACAGCGCCGCGCACGCCGCGAGTCCAGCCGCCGCTTCGTCTCCGCCCTGGCGAAGATGCATCACCCCGTTCGCCGCCGTCACGGTCCAGTTTGGATGAGGGCGCTCCCGCAGCCGCAGCATTGTTCCCGCTGAAACCCTTCCGGTTTGAAGCACGCGGAAATACCAACCCGTGCGGCCATTCGCCACGACTCGCGCGGAGAGATCCTTCACCTTCCACCGGCGGGACAGCTTCCAGCAGGGCTGCCGCGGTTGGCTGATCTGAAACACCACCCCTTCCGCTTCGAACACATCCCCGATGCAGACTTCGTCTTCAACGAGGCCTTCGACCGTGAAGTTCTCGCCAAACGCCCCAAACGGCATCTCCGGGAGATTCAATGACTGGCGCCAGTCCGGATAATGCGCCGCCGCATACACACACACCGCCTTGTCCGGCCCGCCGTGGTTCACTCGGTCGGCTTGCGCGTCGCCCTCAATCGCTTCCAAACCGACGAACACCTCACCCGCGACCGGTTCCTTGAAAAAGCCCGTCTCCCATTCCTTGTCCCACCACTCCCGCCCGCCGGAAGCCGCGACGGATCGAACTCGTCCGGCATGGATGGCCACGATCCGGTCGCTTCGCGGAAGAAATGGCGGCTCGTGATTCATGCAGACTCGCTTCTGAGTACTCCCGGACTTTCCACCGCGGCCTAACCGATGCAACCTGCGCCATGAAGAAAGGCACTCCGAACTTTTCCTCCGGTTCTCGTTTGCTTGAAGTGCTGCGGTTTTCCGCCTGCTACTTCGGCATCGTCTTCGGCTGCGGTTTTGTGCTGGGTCCTGTTCGTGTCCTGCTGCTTGAACCCCACCTCGGAACGCGATGGGCCGAGCTGGTCGAAATGCCGCTCATGCTCACCCTGATCGTCCTCGCCGCACGGTGGTTGACCCGCCGCCAAACTCAGCACTGGACCTCAGGTCATCGACTCGCGGCAGGCTTGCTGTCGATGATCGCGGTGCTCTCCGCCGACACGCTTGTCGGAACGCTTCTCCGTGGAATGTCCATGGCCGAGGTCTTCACCGCGCGCGACCCGGTTTCCGGCACCGCCTACTACCTCACGGTGCTGATGTTCGGAATCGCTCCCTGGTGGACGGGACGAAAGCTTTCTTCTTACCGCTCCCCGTAAACCGGCGCCTTCCAGTCCTTCGGCAGCTTGCCCTGAGGCTTCACGCCGTAGGCGTCGGCAGGAATGGGTGCTTGGTCGGGCGAGATCAGCGGCATTTCGTCCGGCAGGTTCTTGATGCGGATGTCCTTGTACTGGATCTGCATCGCGGGACCGACGTGGACCTGCACGGCCAGCACACCTTCGAGGGCGCGGCCTTTCTCGTCGAGGTCGATCAGGTCGGCGGTCGGGTGGCCGTCGATCCAGTGCTGCAGGTGGTTGCCCTCCGCCAGCACGCGATACTCGTGCCACTCGTCCGGCGCGAATTGCTTCACGGGCATCTTGCCCACGACCCAAGGCTGGCCGTCGGGATCGATGATCACTTTCTCGCCGGTGTGCGAGAGAATGCGACGGCCCTTCTCCTCGTAAAGCATGCCGTTGTAGTCGGGGTTGTTCGCCACCACGTCGCACTGGTAGCCAGTGACGACATCGAGCCCGAGCTCAGGCGCGGATTTGCCGCGATACTGCAGGCCGCTGTTGCCGCCCGCCGTCACCTTCACCTGCATGCGCAGGTCGAAGTTCCGGATCGTCGAGCCTTCCCAGGTGATGAAGTGATTCATCTTCAAGCTGCCGTCGGTCACGCCGGTGAGTGCGCCGTCCTTCACCGACCAGTACTTCGGATCGCCGCTCCAGCCGCGCAGGCTCTTGCCGTCGAACAATGATGCAAAGCCATCCTTGCCAGGTTTCGCGGCATTGTTGGCCGACGCCACCGGATGCGGATCGGTGGACTTCTGAAATTCGCCCTTCATCGGGGCCAAAGGACCGCCGTAGCCCGCCACCACCTCCGTCGTGCGCTCGCGCATTTGCTTCAGCGTGTCGGCATGCACCGGGTCTTCGGCCAGGTTTTTAAGTTCGTCAGGATCGGCCTTCAGGTCGTAGAGGAACTCGTAATTCTCCTCGTCAAAGAAGCGCGCGTATTTGAACTGCGCATTGCGAATGCCCTCCCAGGCCGGAATGCGGTTCCGCACGGCGAAGTGCTCGTGATAGGTCTCCGTGCGCCAGTCGGCCGGTTGGCCTGCGGTCACGACGGGCTTCAGGCTCTTGCCCTGATAACGCTCCGGCACCGGCACGCCGGCGAAGTCGAGGAAGGTGGATGGGAAGTCGAGATTCAGCGAGGGCGCTTCCGTCACCTGGCCCTGCATCTTTTTGTCCACACGCGGATCGGCGATGATCAGCGGCACGCGGATGGATTCTTCAAAGTGCGACCATTTGCCGGACAGACCGCGATTGGCCATGTGGTAGCCGTTGTCGGCGGAGTAGAGGATGATCGTGTTGTCGGCGAGCCCGGCTTCCTCCAGCGCCTTCATGAAGCGGCCGATCGCACCGTCGATGCCGCTGACCATGCGCAGGTAGGCGCGCATGTTGGTCTCGTATTTCTCCGGCGTGTTCCAGCGCCAGAAGTAGCGCTCGCGGGTGATGCTGGTTTTGAAAAAGTCCGGCAGCGCTTCAAAGGTCGCCGGATCATCCAAACGCGGGCGATATACCTCCTGATCTTCATACAGGCCATTCATCGCGAGCGGCCATGGGAACATCCCGATGCCTGGGCGGCGATCCTTGTCCTCAGCGTGGCAGGCATTGAACCACAGGTTCAGGGCGAAGGGCTTGTCCTTCGGCTGGCTCTTCAAGAACTCGATGCCGCGATCCACGATGATCTCGGTCTCGTGGCGCACGCTGCCGTCCGACTGCGGTTTGTAGAATGGATTCCGGCCAATGTCCTCGAACTCATCAAAGTGATCCTGCGGCTTGCTCCCCTTCGGCAGCTTCGTGTGCCACTTGCCGTAGTGCCCGGTGCGGTAGCCGTTCGCCCGCAGCAGATCGACGTAAAACTCCTTCGCCGCCTCCGGCTTCACCTGATCCGGCTCCGCCAGCGTGCCAAAACTGCGCCCGGTCAGCCCCGTGAGGATCGTCGAGCGGCTCACCCAGCAAATCGGCTGGCTCACGAACGAGTTCCGAAACAACGTCCCACGTGCCGCCAACGCATCAATGTTCGGCGTCTTCGCAATCGGGTGCCCGTAGCAGCCGAGCGAGCTGGAAGTCTGATCATCGGCAAAGAAGAAGACGATGTTGGGACGATCCGCAGCGTGGGCGATGCCGGCGAGGAAGAGAGAGAGAAGAATGAAGCGCATGGTTGGGATCACGGTTGGAACTTTAAACGACCCATCGCCACCCAAATTCCGGCAAATCCGGTGTCGGATTTGGCAAGTGCTCGCTGAGAGTGGCTGCGGCTTTGGCCGTCGTCCTGTGGGAAGGCCAGGGCGAACGGATGCCCATAGAGGAACGCACACTTTCGTCCCATCCGGGGGCGAGACTTCGAATGGGGGTAAAGGGTGAATAGACATGACGGATTGAACTCGCTGGGGGGCAGGTGTTGAGAGCGACGCCTTATTGTTAGCGTTAACGGTTCCATTGCTGGTTCTTGGAGCGCCAAAGCTTCTCCATGTAGCTAATCATGCGGCCCGTGTGGTCCACGTAGTATAGGTATGACATCCCAGCGATACCAGCGACGCACGCAAGAATCGCTGGCCACCGCGGCCCAGTTCGACAAATCGATCGGAAACCGACGACCGCGGTTGGGAGGAAAATTGCAGAAAGCACCCAAGGACTTACGCTGGTGTAATTGCAGTCCTTGTTGAGGACGAAAAGAACGAATAGTCCGAGAATAAGCGCCGAAGCTACGAAGCCCAAAATACAGCACCCTCCAAATGCTGGCGCTGTGCTCGGGTTCGGTTTCCGCGATGGTTCTATATCGCTCGCGGGTCGTTCGTTCGGGTTCATCGGAAACGGGTAGCGCCGCTTAACGTTGTTTAGCCACACTTAATTGTGGACGAATCGGATTCGCCCACAGTTCTTTGTGGTGATTCAAAGGGGTGAATGGGATGAAAAAGGGGGGCACGAACTCCACGGAGGTTTTTGTGAATGAGCGGATGGAACGAAATATGCCGCCGGAGGTCAAGCCCCTTGGGAACCATGGGACAGGGGAGACCGCCCGCGCGTGGCACCTTTCACCATCCGCCGACCTGAGGGGTCGCTGTGCGTTGGGTGTCGGCATACCAGGCTTTGAGGCGGGCGAGCAGGGCTTTCGTTTGCTCGGGTTCGCTGGCGGCGAGGTCGTTCTTTTCTGAGGGGTCCTGATCGAGGCGATAGAGCCCGACCTGTTCGTTCTCGAAGCTGCCGGGTTTGGCCTTGGGGTGATTGACGACGATTTTCCACGGGCCGTCGCGCATCGCCTCATCGCGCGAGCCGTTGTTGCTGAGCGAGGCTCAGTAAAGCAGGCGCGCGGGCGGGGATTCGCCGTTGAGCAGGAGATTCGAGAGGTCCACGCCATCCAGCGGGCGATCTGCCGAGGGCGGCGCGATGCCCGGAAGGAGTGAAAATCGAGCTTTGAAAGACCTCGGGAGTCCATGGGCAACGCCAACCTCTTTCAACCGCCTGGACCCCGCTGTTCCGGCCGATGAAGCTCACTTCACAATGACTTCATGAATAGATCAGGTAAGATCAGCGTTTCCTTAGATAGCATGAATCTGCCCCGCCCATGGCTTCTCGTCGTCATCCTTCTCAGCCTCGTGTGGAGTGGCGTGGCGGTGGTGATGCGAATGACCGATCACGCCGTCTCATCGCCAGCCACGGTCCTCGCCCTGATGACCCGGCCGACTTGGGCTGACTCAAAATCCGCGACCTCCGAGCAGCGACGCGAGGAACTCGACCGTGTCATCTCGAAGTTCAACCGACTCACCGCCGAGCAGCGGAGCGACCTGCGCGAAGAAAGCGGCGACAGCATTGAGACCTTCTTCAAATCCCTCTCCAGTGAGGAGCAAGAGCACTACGTCGACCAGACCATCACGCCCCGCTTTGAAGCCATTCTAAAGGGCCTGAAGGCGATGCCAGAAGCGGATCGCAACAGCTTCATCGCCCGCATCCGCAAAGACCTGCGCGAACGCCCCCCTCCCGGAATGCCAGAAGAACTCGCTCTCGCCGACGAGGAAACGTTCCGCGACATCATGGACGAGGGATTGGAGAGCCAGTTCCGAGATGCCTCCATCGAGACCAAGCTCAAATTTGCGCCCATGCTCGAGAGCATCCAGACCCGGCTTCAAGGCTTTGGAAGGCGCTGATACGCAGTCAATTCAACGGAATCGACGCCCCAATCCTACGAATCCTCGCGACGAAACACGATGTCCTTCGAGGCGCGTGTCAGAAGCCTGGAGACCCAGCCGAGACGGTAGCATTCCTCAACGGTCATCGCCGAACCCACCGGCTGGGCGTCCCCCTGAAATCTGGGATCGGCAGCCAGTTCAGCCCTCATGATGGCGACCGCCTTCACCGCAGCCTGTGGCGTGCTCGGCGATGAAAAACGCCGACGCGCGTAAAAACGGTGAGCGATGCTCCCATCCTCCATTTGAACCCGGAATCCCGAGCCGTGAATTAGAACTTCATACTGGCGCGCCATCCCAGAAACGAAGCGATTCCCGCGACAAATCACAAGCAAAAAGCGCTCATTTTCAACAATCCCAACCAAGGCTCGGCGTGGGTTTTCATGGTGTGACGTCAACGGGAGCCACCTTGGCTCCCCATCCTGATTCGGACAAGAATGCGCCTGCATCCTTCAGGCGCACCGGTCGCGGCTCGATCAGAACCCGCCACCTCAAAACTCCGAGCGGCGACTCCCTCGTGCCACTCCTTTCGTGCTTTCGATTCTCGCTGCTTTCCACTCCGGCCCCGACAGCATCGAATGGGGCAAGACCGGGAAGAGATCCCCCAATAATAGCATGGAAGGAACGTTTGGATGATGTACTGATTTTTGCCCACCATGAGAGAATTCACCAGAACCCTATTGATCGTGCTTCTCTCAGGTGGGTTCGTCCGCGCACAGCCTGCCGAACCACGGCAGGGTCGCGATGAGATGCCATTCAATCCCGGCCTGGTGAGAAAACTCCCAGCCACGGTTGAAACCCCAGCCAACTCCGCCGGACCGATTGTGAAGGGGAAGACCGTCTATTCGGTGAACGGCCCATGGGGACAACTCGAGTACTACGTCGTCCATCTGATGGCTCCCAGCCACTACCTGGACATGCTTCAGCCCGAGACCGAAGCGACGGTCTGGGTCTTTGACAATTCCACGCTGGAGGAGGCCGGACAGTTTCTGGAAGAGGTCGGCCTCGGTCAGGCTGATATCCCTGATGAGGAGCGATCCATTCGCTACTCTGCGGAAGGGCCCGACGTCCGTCTGTTCCCCAGCGGCGAAATGGTGAAATCGTTGACCCCTGAGCAACGCACCAAGCTCGCGAGGAGGCTTTCGGGGGATTCCCGAAATCAATACTATGAATGGCCCTCGATCATTGATTCTGGTGATCCAGAAACATGGTTTCGAGAAGCGGGTCTTTCGGAAGCCAACGTCGAATTGATTGCCTCCCTCTGCTATCGCCGGGGGGACGTGCTGCTGTTCAGTGACATTCCCTATGTCCTCTCGCTCCAGAGGGATGCCGATGAGCGCAACCGGGTGTTGCGTGCGGCAACTCGAACCCGTTCTCTGGTCGTTCGATTGAATGTCGGCGGGAGTGGGGACATTCAAGACGTCGTGAACTACTGGACGGCTGGTCACAAACGAAAGGCCCTCATGCCGATTCTAGAATCCGTCAGCGAGGTGGAGGAAGTGGAGCGAATCGACGTTGCGCACCTCTTGCCGCCCATCCCGCGCATGCTTCTTTACACCTACCCAAGCTTCGCCTCAATGGCTCAGGGAGAGCTGCGCGACTGCCATTGGACCTGCCGAAATTTCTTCAACCCCGTCATCACAGCAGTCATTCAGGATTCGGATTCCCGAACCAAAATGCTCCTGGACTCGCTCGATCCGGTGGACCGTCCACCGGAGTTCGGAGACACGATGATCGTTTATTCCGATGACGACCAGATCCTTCACTCGATGACCTACATTGCGGCAGACATCGTCTTCACCAAGAACGGAGGCTCGGTCTTTCAACCCTGGGTCCTGATGCACTACAAGGACGTCCTCCGACGCTACACCTTCGACCAGAAAACGACGGTGAAGGTGTTTCGCCCGCGCACCTCTTCCTGAGAGAGGCCCCACGAGGGGTGCCCCCTGGGCAGAGGTTGTGTCGAATGGGTTTTGGGCTGACCAGTCGTCGTGACTTCTCATGGATTCTTTCTGAGCCTGCTCCCCTTCGTGGTGGCACTCACCTCATGCGCGATCGCCCCGGCCAAGGTGCGCAGGGTGGTGAGTGAGCGGAGGGTGGCGGCCTCCGGTCTGCATGAACTGTTGGAAAATGGCCTCCGTGCCGACGGGTCGAACTCCGCAGCCGACTCATTGGGACGATTTGTGGCACGGTGGAAGAGCGAGGAGCATCAAAACGGCGACCGCATTCCAAGCCCGGATGAAAATGAGCCTGACTACCGCGTGACCTTCGAGTCCGGGAATGGACGCTGCTATCCGCCGGACTACTTCGACAAAATCGAACCCGCCTCGGACTTTGAGGTTTGCAAGATCCCCCACCACAAACGTGAGGGAGTGGGGGCACCTTTAACTGCGTTGCGGGAGAACCAGCATCGCGAGGAACTGGAACGGTTCTATCCGCCCGAGGCAATCACCCGTCCAGTCACAGCGGTGGCCAAAGTTGGGCATCTTCGGGGTGGCGTCCAGGAGGTGACGATCCGCCTCCTGTGCCCGTTGACCAACGACACCGTTCTGGTTCATGGAAAGCGTCGGCCGCTCGCTGCGGATTTCTCGGTGCCCTGGGCTGCGCTCCTCGCACGGTCGGGAGATCTGAATCGCTCCCGTGTGCTCGACATGCTGACCTCCACACCGAAGCGCGAGCCTCAGCTCTACCTGATGGAGCCCTACGACCCGCAGAAGGAACCTTTGATCATGATTCACGGGCTCCTGTCCACCCCCCTCGCGTGGGCGGAGCTGAGCAATGGTCTCTGGGCTGACGACGCGATTCGAAAACGCTACCAAATCTGGCACTACCTCTACAACACGTCCGCCCCGGCGCTCTATTCTGCCCGCGTGCTGCGAACCCAGTTGAGAGAGCTGCGGGAACTGCTGGACCCCGAGAGCGATGATCCCGCCATGCAGCGCACGACGCTACTGACTCACAGCATGGGCGGCATCATTGGCAAGGCGCTCGTTTCAAGGCCCAAAGACGCATTCTGGAAAGCCGCCTTCCAAGTTCCGCCTGCGTCACTAAGACTCTCCACAGCCGACCGGGAAACGCTCCACGAAGCCTTCGAGTGGGAACCGGACCCGACCATTCACCGCATCATCTTCGTGGCGGTTCCTCATCGCGGGAGTGGGTTCGCGGACAATTTCGTCGGCAGGCTGGGCCGGATGCTGACCGGTCCACCGAAGACATTCCGGGAGTTCTACGAACGAATCTCCAGTGCAAATCCCGGTGCATTCACACCCGAATACGCGACCCTCGGCCAAGGCAGGCTCGACAGCGTGAATGCGCTCTCCCCCCGGCAGCCCACGTTGCGCATTCTTGCGGACCTGCCCTTTGCCCATCCCGTGAAGGCGCACAGCATCATTGGCAATCGCGGCAAACCGGGACCGCTGGAGGAGAGCAGTGACGGCATCGTACCGTACTCCAGCAGCCATCTTGAAGGCGCGGTGTCTGAACGGATCGTGCCAGAGGGCCACAGTGCCTTCCACCATCCTGAGGCCATGGCCGAAATCGAGCGCATCTTGCGGAGCTAGCGAGATCGCTTGCAAGCCACGGCTCCTGCACCGAATGGCAGGGCACCCCTCCTCACTGTGTCCTCTTCACCGATTTCCCGGGCAGCCATCGCAAGTGCAATTCTGGCGTTCGGGCTCTGGGGCCTGCTTCCGATCTATTGGAAGGCCCTCGGGCAACTGGGCTCCGATGTCGCCATCGCCCAGCGGGTGGTTTGGACCATGGTGGTGGTGATTCCCCTCCTCTGGTTTCGCAGTGAAGTACGTGTTTGGCTCGCCGCGTTCCGAAACCCGGGGATTCTGAAGACACACCTTCTCTCCGGGGGATTGCTTGCCGTGAACTGGACGGTCTTTGTCTGGGCAGCCCAGCATGGGCACATCGTCGACGCCAGCCTCGGTTACTTCATCAATCCTCTCTTCAACGTACTGATCGGACGCCTCTGGCTGGGAGAACGCCTCTCACCCCTGCAGGCCTGGAGCATCGGTTTCGCGACACTCGGCGTCCTCGCCCAGATCGTTCTGGTTGGCCGGGTGCCTTGGATCGGCCTGCTGCTAGCCGTGAGTTTCGCCGCCTACGGTTGGGTGCGTCGACATTCATCGTTGGGCTCGCTCACCGGATTGGGAATGGAGACCCTGCTCTGGCTGCCGCTCGCCATCGTCTGGCTGGGCCGGGCATCGTTCCAGAATGTGGCGATCTGGGGTGACTCTTCAGTCCGTGATCTTGCCCTGATTGCGGGGCTGGGAATTGTCACCGCCGCGCCGCTGCTCGGTTTCGCCCATGCCGCACGAAATCTTCCATTTTCGGTCCTTGGGGTGCTCCAGTTTCTGGCACCGACAGGACAGTTCCTCCTCGGAGCCCTTTTCTATCTTGAGCCGCTGAGTCCGGGCCGCTGGGTTTCATTCGGCTTCATTTGGATTGGAGTGATTGCCTTCTGCTTGGAGTTGATTTGGCGAAGTCGTTCAACTCCTTGAGGGATTCAAAGCCGACTGCGGACTCGCAAACCCTAACCCACTCCCAAACCATCCTGGCGGCCGAATTCGTGCGCCCGATGCCCACGCCTCCAGTCCTCAACTGCGTTCTTTCATTCGACTGGAACTGCCCCAAATACATCACGCCCCGCTACACCGCCACTGAGTGGTCCACATTCACAGGAATCTAAAACACGCTCCCCATACGTAACGTCCTCTTTCCGTTTCCAATGACTGCCCACGACCTGATCCTTCCATCTCTTGCCGCCGACGCGCTTTGTCTCGGGCCCCATTGGATTTACAACCAGGGCAAAATCGCCCGGCTCTATCCCGACGGCATCCGCCGCTACGACGCGCCGAAGTCGCAATACCATCCAGGCAAGGCCGCAGGCGACTTCACGCACTACGGTGACCAAACGCTCGCCCTGCTGCGAAGCGTCGCGTTGAGAGGCGGGTTCGACATCGAAGATTGGCGCGCGGATTGGTCGCGCTTTTGGTCAAAGGACACCCGAGCCTATCGGGATGGGGCCACCACGAGCACACTTGAAAATCTTGCTCACGGACTGAATGCGCCCTCGGACAGCAATGACCTCGCGGGTGCCTCACGAATGGCACCCGTGCTGGCGGTGCTTTCCAAAGCATCCATCGAAACACGGATCACGGCAGTCCGGGATCAAACCGCCATGTCCCATGGAGATCCCGCCACGATTGACGCTGCAGCGTTCATCGCTCGCACCGTGGATGCCATCGACCGGGGAGCAACCATACAGGACGCGATTTCAAGAGCCGCGTCAGCCTCCTATCCGGCGCTCAATGCCGCCGGATCACTCGATGCCGCTCAAGCCAATATCGAGAATGACCCCATCGCCGTCGGTGCAACGCTCGGGTTGACCTGCCACACCCCGGAGGCTTTTCCCCTCACGCTCTACTTCCTGCTCAAGTATGCCAACCAACCACTGGAGGCGCTTGTTCAAAACGCCATGGCGGGTGGCGATTCGTCCGCGCGGGGGATGCTGATCGGTCTCGTCATGGGAGCCGCCCACGGCACCGACTGGATGCCTCGCGCGTGGGTCGATGAACTCGCGGCCCATGATGAGATGAAGGCGCTCTTGCAGTTGCTTGAGCCCACTCCTCCACATCGATCCGAGAGCGTCATCATCCCCCACCCCGACGGTCACCAACTCACCGGCATCCTCGACCTGCCCACCGGGCCGCCCAAGGCCTACGCACTCTACGCGCACTGCTTCACCTGCGGGAAAAATCTCCGCGGAGCCACGCGACTCTCCCGTCTGCTCGCTGCCGAAGGCATCGCGACGTTGCGATTCGATTTCACCGGCATCGGCGAAAGTGAAGGAGATTTCTCCGGAACCAGCTTCCTCTCCAATGTCGAAGACCTCAAGGTCGCGGCCGATTGGATGCGGGCGAACCACCGCGCCCCCACCCTGCTCATCGGTCATAGCCTTGGCGGCGCGGCCGTGCTGTCCGCCGCAGGCGACGTACCCGAGTGCAAGGGCGTGGCCACGATCGGCGCACCGTCCGATCCCACGCATGTCACTCACTTGTTCGAAGACAGCGTGGAAACCATCCGCGCCGAAGGCCAAGCCACCGTGTGTCTCGCCGGTCGGAAGTTCACCATCGGCAGCCGGTTTCTGACGGACCTCGAAGACTTGGATCATCGGCAAAAAATCACCCAGCTGGGGCGCGACTTGCTCATTCTTCACAGTCCGACCGACGAAACCGTTTCCATTCAGCACGCCGGCCACATCTACTCCGCCGCCAAACACCCCAAAAGCTTCCACTCCCTCGCCGGAGCGGATCACCTCCTCACGAATCCCGCCCAAGCCGACTACGCGGCCGGGATCATCGCCGCCTGGGCCGCCCGCTTCGTCGAAGCCTCATGAAGTTCCGCAATCCAACATCCACAATCCAACATTGATATGACCACCCTTGAAACCATCCACGCCCGCCGCGCCATCAAGCACTACGACCCCGAGCATCGCATGACCGATGACGAGATCAAAACGCTGATGACCGCAGCCATGCAGGCCCCCACGGCCTTCAACATCCAGCACTGGCGTTTTGTCGTCGTGACCGACCCCGAAGTCCGCAAGGAGATCCGCGCCAACGCCTGGGACCAGGCCCAAGTCACCGACGCCTCGATCCTCATCGTCATGACGGCGGACAAGGACGCGTGGAAAAAGGATCCCGCCCGCTACTGGAAGAACGCGCCGCAGCCTGTGCAGGATTTCCTCGTACCCGCCATCGGCCCCTACTACGACGGCAAGGATCAGGTCCAGCGCGACGAGTGCATGCGCTCCTGCGGTCTTGCAGGCATGGCCATCATGCTCGCCGCCAAGGACATGGGCCTCGACTCCTGCCCCATGGACGGATTTGACTTTGATGCGGTCGGAAAGATCATCAAGCTCCCCGAAGACCACGTCATCAGCTTCATGATCGCCGTTGGCAAGGGCACTCAGGACGCATGGCCCAAGCCGGGGCAATTGAGCTACGACGAAGTGGTGATTGAGAATCAGTTCACGTGATTCAGACCTCCTGGAGAGTTGCAATCCGCGTCCTATGACGCTTTGAGGCCCGCCGTTCCAGACATGTGAACTGCGGGCCTTTTCATGTTCCGGCCGCTGACCGCTCAGGGACTGCGACGCTGCCTCAAGCGCTTTGACAACGCCCCGACCTCATCGGCCCATGCCTCGTCTTCAGCTCGATTCACATTCTCCCCGGAATCGAGCCGATGATCGTAGAGTTCTGTGGCTCGCAACTCGTCTGTTTTCAATTCC
>CAXBNA010000010.1:0-54978 GCA_963976915.1 uncultured Verrucomicrobiales bacterium | reverse complement strand
CACTCGATCAGGATCCACACTGCAGCCATACTGCTTGTTCAGGATTTGTACAACGTCCTGCTCGCGAATGCCTGCGTGCTTGTAAAAGACTTCCTCCGTGAAATCGAACGGTGCCTCATTGAGGCGAAGTGACTCGACCCACGCGACGTAGTGCAGAGGCATGGAGTCAACCAAGGTCCCGTCGCAGTCAAAGATGTATCCCTCGAAGGGATGATCGGGGAGTTCAGGAAGAGTCGTCGTCATGAAGGGCGAGGCTAATCGCCTGAAACTGCCGTGAGAGCAAGAGGCGCTTCCGTTGCGGAGCGATTGAGGCTTCAAGAATCAAGCAGCCGCGTCCGCACCAACTTTCGCGGAAGGCTTGGCGCTGCCGTTGGATCCCGAGGTGTCTTTGTCGGCGGTCGACGTATCCTCTTCGCTTCTAGCCGCATTCGCAGCATCCGCTGGAAGAGCAACGGTGGCACCATTTCCATTTCCAGGTCCAAGGAGCTTGCGGAAAATCTTTTGAGGGAAAGACATGCCGCGCTCTTCGGTTTCGAGTTGGCTAAGTGCTTGGGATTTGGCAATTTCCCATGCTGGAGCGAAGCCGGGGGCGTTGATCATCATGTGCTTCTCAGCACGCGTCAGAATTTCCAACTCTCGGCCGAGCTTATTCTCCGGGCGCTCATTGAGTCGGGAGACCTGAAGGCGCAGGTGTTCGCTTTCTTGCGCGAGCCGGGCGCGCTCCTTGTTCAGGTCCTGAATCTGCTTGGAATCGAGATCGAGTTTGTCACTCAAATGGCTCTTGTAGCGGCGGAACTCGCGCTTGGTCTTCCAGTGGCTCCAGAGTGCGAGGACAAGGAAAACGGTTCCCAGGGCAAAGCCCATTCCGAAGGTGTTGATGGGGGTGAAGAGGTCTTCAATCATGGCGGTTTTGCAGCAATTATAGACGAATTTGGGGGATGTGTCGTTCGATTATTCTGCCCAGAGTGATGGTTACGTTCAGCGACTGAGGTCAGTTGCTGGCCCCGCCCAATACACCATCGAGGTGGCTCTTGATGATCGCTGCCCAAATTTGATAGCCCAGAGTCGTCAGGTGCAATTGGTCCTCACGAAACAATTCTGGCCTCGGTTCGCCGTTTGCATTCAGGTAAGCGCTCGCAGTGGGGATGAAATGCAGGCTCGCATCCGCCGCACAAGCCGCTTGGAGGGCCGCGTTCATCTCCTGGATTCTAGGCCACGCCTTCCACCGAGACATCGTCGGCGTCACGCCAATACAGAACACGGGTGCCTCGGAGTTGTGTGCCCGGGACACCGCCACCACACGCTGAAACCAGCCTGCCACCTGATCCGGCGTGGCATCCGTCTCCTTGCCCGACACGTCATTCCCCACGAAAAGCACCAAGGCCCGATAGGAATGCGGCTGAATCAAGCGCTCCGCGTAAACGGCCACGTCTGAAAAACGGGAACCACCAAAACCCCGCTGGATCGATGGATACGGAGCCATGTCCTCATCAATCGTTTCCCACAGCCGAATGGAGGAGCTTCCAATGAACAAGATCGCATCCGCTGGATGTTTCTCCGTCTCGTCCCGAGACTCCATCGCTTGGATCGTTTCTTCCCATTTCTCCGTCACCGCCCTCACAAGCGTGGGGTCGAGGTCTGAGGCGACACATACACCACCCAAAATCAGGCAGCAGATCAGCGCTTGGTGGAGAAATAGATCCTTCATCAGGCGACTCTCTTCAAGATTGCCTTGGCCGTCAATGACTCACCTCACCGTACAATCACCCGCGATCCCGGCCGAATCAACTCGGGCAAACGAATGGCGTCCCAGTTGGCAAAGCGGACACAGCCTGCGCTTTGACTCCGCCCAATGGTGTGGGGAAGTGCCGTGCCGTGGAGTCCGATCCCTGACTTGCTCAATCCGCACCAGATGATGCCCACGGGACTGTTGGGCCCCGGAGGAATCTCGTGGGCCTCATCGCCGCGAACACCCTCTTCGAGAAACTGCTTGTCGTAGCGGAAGGTCGGCGTGTTGAGGATTTTCGTCACCTTCCAATCGCCCACTGGAATGAACTGCGGCTTCCCGGGCGTGATGGGAAAGGCCGCGAGCATCACCTCGTCCACACTGTAGACCGCAGCCATGCGTTCCGTCGTATCGACCACGATTGTATTGTTGCTCAGAACCGGATCCTCTTTGTAGCCCGCCAGTTTCTTGACGTCTTCGATTCGAAAAGGCCGTACATTCGGCACCACCACAAGGTCACCCGGTCGGAGGGCACTGAGGTTCAACTGCGGATTGATCCGGGCGAGAAACGATTCGTCCGTGTGAAACCGCTCGGCCACCAATTCCGCCAGACTCCGATAGGCCATCCAAGGAAACTCCGCCTGCAGGGCGGGATCATTCGGCAAAGTCGGATCCACGTGGGCCAGCATCTCCTGCCGGATTCGGTACGCAGCATACAGAACCCGCACCGACCGTTCCGCCTCTTGAGTCACTCCCGTCCAGTCGTACAAATCGGGTGCCCCGTGCGAGTAGTTGTAGTTCACGATCGCCTTGTAGGTGAACTCGCCCACGGCACCGTCCAGCTTGCCGGGTCCGAAGTAGTTCTGGTCCAAGAAAATTTGCACCCGCAGGATGGTGTCGCGATCCTGCGGCACCCCTGGATCATCGGGTCGGGGGCCCGAATCCTGCGCCGCCGCTGAAAGCGTCAGCGCGACAATCGTTAACAATCCAATGGCGCTTTTCATCCGCGCCGAGGGTAAGCCAGAATCAATGCGACGCCAGCACCGCTTACGCTTCGACGGCAACATCCAATCCAAACGCGGTGTGCACTGCGCGGGCGGCCTCCTCCACCTCAGCTTCTTTCACCGTCACGGCAACCTTGATCTCCGACGTCGAGATCATTTGGATGTTGACGCCCGCTTCTGCCAGCGCGCCGAACATTCGGGCTGCCACGCCGCTGTGGCTGCGCATGCCAATTCCCACGACACTTACCTTGGCGATCCCCGACTCGGCGCGAAACGAAGTTTGTTCGCCAAGCCCGTCGATCACCGGGCGGATCGCTCCTTCTGCTTTGGGTAGATCCGCGTCTGCGAGCGTGAAGGAAATATCCGTTTCGCCATCGAAGGAGACGTTTTGAACGATCATGTCGATGACGATGCCGGCTTCGGCCAGAGCCCCGAAGACCTTCGAAGCCACTCCCGGTTGATCCGGCACATCGGCGATGGTGACCTTTGCCTGCTTGCGCTCCAAACTGACGCCGCGCACGACGACGGATTCCATGCCGAGATTTTCTTCTTTCACGAGCGTACCAGGGTTGTTGTTCAGACTGCTGCGCACCTCAAATCGTACGCCAAATTTCTTCGCAAATTCGACCGAGCGGCTTTGCATCACCTTGCTGCCACTGCTGGCCATTTCCAGCATTTCATCGTAGCTGATCTCGGGGATCTTCTGGGCTGTCGTTACCACTCGTGGATCGCAGGTGTAGACGCCGTCCACATCGGTGAAGATCTGGCAGAGATCGGCCTTGATCGCACCGGCCATCGCGATCGCCGTCAAGTCGGATCCGCCGCGGCCCAACGTGGTAATCTCGCCACTTTGGTTTTGCCCCTGAAAGCCAGCGAGCATCACGATCTTCCCCTCGCCCAGCATTCGATGAACCGCATCGGGCGTGATGTTGACGATGCGCGCCTTCGTGTGCATCCCGTCGGTGGAGATCCCAGCCTGTGCACCGGTCAGAGAAACTGCTTGTCCGCCGAGGTCTTGAATCGCCATCGCGGTCAGAGCGATCGTCGTTTGTTCGCCGGTCGCCAGAAGCACATCCATCTCCCGTTCTGCGGGTGGCCTTCCGGGAGAAACCTCCGATGCCAGCCGAATCAAATTGTCAGTCACGCCCGACATCGCGGAAACGACGGCGACCACTTGATGCCCCGCACGCTGGGTCTCGAGGATGCGCCGGGCACAATTGCGGATGCGCTCCGTCGTTCCGACGGAGGTGCCGCCATATTTCTGTACGATGACTGCCATTTTGAAAAAGGGTCGGCATTCTGGCACGCGCCGCTGCGGAATCAACCCGCAACCTAAACCCGTATGCCTCTCCACTCCTGTCCCACCCGGCTCATCGCGGCAATAAGGATATCTCTTCCGCCGTCAGTGTCCGCCACACGCCGGGTTCCAGATCGAGCGAAGCAAGGTTCAAACTCCCGATGCTCTCCCTGATCAGGCGAAGAGTCGGAAGGTTCACTGCAGCCGTCATTCGCCTTACCTGCCGGTTCCTGCCTTCCTTCAGGGTCAACTGGATCCAACTCGTTGGTACCGTCAGTCGAAATCGAACAGGCGGGTCTCTCGGCGGGAACACCGGTTCATTCACCAGAAGCTCTGCTTCACACGGCAGGCTGGCTCCATCCTTCAGTACCACACCCTTTCGAAGCCGGTCCAATGCAGCGTTGTCTGCCTGACCTTCGACCTGCACAAGGTAGGTTCTCGGGTGTCTGAACTTCGGGTGCAGAAGCCGGTGAGTCCATTTCGGCTCGTTGCTCAACAACAGCAGCCCCTCCGAATCACGATCCAATCGTCCAATGGGATACACGTCCGGTGGGAACGCATAGTCCGCCAACGTGCGATGCCGTGGCAGCTCTTTGGTGAATTGGGAGAGGACGTCGAATGGCTTGTTGAAGGCGATCAGCATCGGCAAAAATCGAGTGCGGGCTCGGGCTACAAAAAAGCGGCGCCCCATGTGACGGAGCGCCGCTTGAGAAGGATTGAGATTATTGTTTCACGATGCCGAGGAGCTCGACGTCAAAAATCAGGGTGGCGCCGGGGCCGATATCCGCACCTGCACCTGTCTCACCATAGGCAAGATCGGAAGGAATGAAGAGCTTCCACTTCGAACCCACAGGCATCAGTTGAAGCGCTTCGGTCCAGCCCTTGATCACTTGGCCAACGCCAAAAGTGATGGGCTCACCGCGTTCCACGGAACTGTCGAAAACAGTGCCGTCAACCAGCGTGCCGTGGTAGTGAACATTCACACTGTCGGTCGCCACCGGCTTGGGACCGTCACCTTCGACGATCACTTCGTACTGAAGCCCACTGTCGGTGGTTTTCACGCCTTCGCGTTTGCCGTTCTCATCGAGGAACTTCTTGCCGGCTGCCTGGGCCTCCTCGGCTTTCGCCATGGCCTTCTTCTGCATGTAGGCTTCAAAGCTCTGCATGGCGGCACCCAACTCCTCTTGGGAATACTTGGCCTCGTTGCCTTCGAGTTGGTCCTTCACGGCTTGCATGAAGGAATCAAGGTTCACTTCGATCCCTTGGGACTTGAATTGCCCCCCGATCTGAGTGCCGATAAAATAACTGACTTTGTCCATAGGTGGTGTGCCTGCATCAGGTGCTGCAGCTTCTTGTGCTTGGAGGGAAAGGCCCGTTAAAAAGAGGGCCGCGAACATGGCGGGGCGGATTTTCATCGCGCGAGGCTAAGCCGCCGAAACTCCAAGTCAAAGGATTTGCAATGGTCCACGGCGGAGTCTTGGACGATTGGGATTGAAACGGGTAGTGTCCCCAGGCTCGAAGGATTTAAGAGGGAGTGCCAATGGATGGCGTTTGGCAGGGACTTCCTCTACTGATGAGTTTCCGTTTGACGATCCGCTGGAAGCTCCTATTTTCCCGGCCCATTTTCAACCCCGCCCAAGAAAGCAGCACAAATACCCATGCGAGAAGTCCAAGTCAGAAAAGGTGAGCCCCTGGATCGCGCCCTTAAGCGCCTGAAGACCAAGCTCGAGATGGAAGGAATCTTGGAGGAAGTCCGTCGCCTGCGTGCGTTTGAGACCCCGATCCAGCGCACACGCCGCAAGGCCCGTGCTGCAGCCAAGCGTGGCAAGATCCGCTTCCGCTTTGTGCCTGTACGCAAGGACGAGAAGACCGAAGAGGCTTCCGCGTAAGGCACCGACGGGTTCACCCCGTCGACCGATTTGCTTTTTCCTCCGTTTTTTGGAGGTCCATGAGGCACGTGATTCTACCGAACCACGTGCCTCTTTGCATGGTGAAACGATTTTGTTGGAGGTTGTGGGCCTCAGGGGTCGTATTTAGAGTCGTATGATGAAACACGTCCCTTTTCTCACTTTGGGTCTGGCCATGATCGTTGGCCTGACGAGTTTGAGTCCGGTTCTGGCCCAGTTCGGTGGGGTGAATGAGAAGCAGATGCTCGAGTGGGCGGATCGTGGGGATGCGGATGCGCAGTTTGAACTTGGCCTGCGGATGATCACAGGGGAGGGCATCAAGAAGGACGAGGCCGAAGGTGTGAAGTGGGTGCGGCGTGCGGCGGAGCAGGATCATTTGCGCGCCATGCATGTGATGGGTTCGCTGTTTGAGGAGGGTGTTGGGGTGTCTCAGGACTTGGCCAAGTCGGTGGAGTGGTATCAAAAATCTGCGGATCTGGGATTTGCTCTGGCTCAGTTTTCCGTGGGGATGGCGTATGACTTGGGTCGTGGCGTGTCTGTGGACAAGGTGAAGGCTGCGGACTGGTTCAGAAAAGCGGCTGCCCAAGGGCATCCTCCGGCGATGGCGGCCTATGCTTCCAAGATGGAACTTGGTGAAGGGGTGGAAAAAAGCACCCCCAAGGCGGCACTCTACTATTTGAAGGCATCTCAGAAGGGTTACCTTCCCGCGATGACGCGCATGGCGAACATGTACTACATGGGGATTGGCGTGCCAGTGGACTACGAGCGGGCGGGCGCTTGGTATCAGAGGGCTGCCCGATCGGATGATCCATGGTCATCCAACAATTTCGCGTGGTTCTTGGCGACGTGCCCCGACGAGGGGTTGCACCATGCGGAGACCGCCATCACGTTTGCGAAGCGGGCATTGAAGATGATGGGAGAGGCTGGGGAGGAGCAGCGCTACGAGATGCTGGACACGATGGCCGCCGCTTTGGCACGCAATGGCGAATATTTGGAAGCGGTGCTGTGGCAGAAGCGCGCGATCGAGCTACTGCCCGAAGACAAGGCCTTGGAGGCGGACGAGCGGGCGGAGTTGGAAAAGGAGTTTCAGGATCGTCTCGGCAAGTACAAGACGCAGCAGTCCTACGTGGAGCCTGAGAGGCAGGGCGAGAAGGGTGTCAAGGCCCTGCCTCAGGACGTGATCTTGGAGGAAGAGAAACTTCCAGGCTCAGACCGTCGGAAGAAGAAGTCAGCAGAGAAGGACAAGGGATCGGTGGTTTAGTGGATCACTTTGACCGTGGCTCAAAGTGATGTCGCCACCTCACCACTAGGTCCTTCTGGCCAATCGGCCCCCTCCTGAATCCATTTCCGCAGCACTGAAAGTTCGTCTCGCGTGACTCGCTCGCCGACGGGAGGCATGGCTTTGATCGATGCATGAGCGGCTCCAAGATTGTTCGCCAGGAGACTTTGTTCGGGCTGTCCGGGAATGATGAACGTGCCCAATGTACCGGTTGCTTGAGCCTGCTCTTTGTTGGCAAGACTCATGCGACCCGGTAGGGCTGAGCGGTTGTGGCACATGGCGCACTTCGCTTCAAAAATGGGTTTGATGTGCTCTGCGAAATCGACGGGTCCTGACCGCGCGGTTTTCAGCGCCAGTGCGGAGAGTGTGTTTCGGCCGACTGGGCGGGTTTCGGAGTTCGGGTGCTCAGTATGCGAGCATGCCGAGAGAAGGAGGGGGAGTATGAAGAGCAAGGGTTTCATAAGGATTGAATTGCCGTGTCCAGCGCGTAGGTGGGTCAAAAATGGGATTCCAGTGGCGACGCTAATACCGTCGTTCGCTCGTATCAACGGTCGGAGATGCCTCTTTTGCTTGCAAGGCCGACGAAATGTCCCAGAATCAGCGCCCCGCTGTATTTGTGCGGGCCTTATTCATGAGCGCAAAAAAAACAGCAGTCGTCACTGGAGCAGCGGGTTTCTTGGGATCCCATCTGACGGACCGCCTTTTGGCCGAGGGATACAAAGTCATCGGGATTGACAGCCTGTTGACGGGGAATGTGCGCAACATTGGGCATCTGGCGGGAAATTCTGATTTCGAATTCATCAAGCACGATGTGACCAACTTCATTCACTTGGCAGGAGAGGTCGATTTGGTGTTTCATTTTGCCTCGCCAGCAAGCCCGATTGACTACCTGCAGCTTCCGATTCAAACCTTGAAGGTGGGTTCCTTGGGAACCCACAACACCTTGGGTTTGTCGAAGGAAAAAGGGGCGACTTTTCTGCTGGCTTCCACGAGTGAGTGTTATGGAGACCCGCTCGAGCACCCGCAAAAAGAGACCTATTGGGGTAATGTGAACCCGATCGGGCCGCGCGGTGTCTACGATGAAGCCAAGCGTTTTGCAGAAGCCATGACGATGGCCTATCACCGCTTCCATGGACTGGATTCGAAAATCGTGCGCATCTTCAATACATATGGGCCGCGCATGAGGCTGGAAGACGGTCGTGTGGTTCCCGCCTTCATTGGTCAAGCGCTGCAAGGGGAGCCTCTGTCTGTCTTTGGCGATGGCTCGCAGACACGTAGCTTCTGCTTTGTCTCCGACCTCGTGGACGGGATTTTCAAACTTTCCCAAGGTGACTACCACGAGCCGGTCAATATAGGTAACCCGGCGGAGATGACGGTTTTGCAGTTCGCTGAGGCCATCATCCGAATCACTGGAAGCTCTTCCAAGATTGACTACAAGCCTCTGCCTGAGGACGACCCGAAGGTGCGGCAGCCGAATATCGGGCTCGCCCGCGAAAAGCTTGGATGGGAGCCGAAGGTACCTTTTGAGCAGGGGATCACGACGACGGTGGACTATTTTCGTGAGTTTCTTGCAATCCCTTCTTGAAGGGCGCGGCGCTTCCCTGCTATAAACCTTTTTCACCCAATTGAATTTCCAACCCAATCAATCCATGAAGCTCCTCTCAGCCGCTCTTCTATTGACCCTCTCAGCCACATCGTCGCTATGGAGCCAGAATCCCGATGAGGTTAAGATCGACATCAAGGGGGTGAAGACGCAGGCGCTGCAGTCCCCAGAATTCACGGTGAACAGCGGGGGTGCGCTCAAGCGATGGAAAGCGAAGGAGTGGCTCGAGGTGGACATTGAATTTGATACCAAACTGGCGCAGTCGGCGGGTGGGCGTGATGGTATTCTGGGAGCGGCGCAGGTGAATCTCTACGTGGCTCTTCAGGCGACCGATGAAGATGGCAAAAGGTATGTGGCCAAGGCCAGTCAGAATTTTGTGGATATTTCAGGAAGTGACGAATCCCATGTCCTCTTTTTCATTTCCCCGGCAACATTGAAAAGATTGCTGAAGAAAGACAACTTCCTTCCCACATCGGATGTGCAGGGTTGGGGGGTTGAGGTGCTCGTGGGCGGCAAGGTGTTGGCTGCAGATTCCAGTCTCGGCAAGAATCCTTGGTGGCAGGAGGCTGCCAACTTCGCCATGGTTGACGGAGTGTTGGTGACGAAAAACAAGACGCCATTCGCGCCACTGTGGCATGACTACGATCTTCAGGTGGCGAATCCTTGAGGAATCCCGGGTTTATAAGAGATCAGAGGCACGAGTTTGAATCGTGCATTCACGTTCATAGAGAGCTTCAATTCCATGGCAGATAGCAAATCAATGGTGGTGTTAAATCTGGGATCCCAGAACGTCAGTGGTGCCGTTTTTGGCAAAACTCCGGGCGGGGATCTGATTCTGAAACGGTACGACATCGTGGAGATGGCGGGTGACCCGACGGTTGATGTTTCGCGACTGCCGCAACTGAAGATTGCCATCGACGAGCTCTCTGATCGCATTGGCATCCGGAAGCAGTCAGCATGGTTCGCCGTATCCGGGCACATCGCCTTCACCCGCTTCGTGAAGCTTCCTCCCGTTCAAGCGGACAAGATTGGGCAAATTGTTGAATTTGAAGCTCGGCAAAATGTCCCGTTCCCCATTGATGAAGTGATCTGGGACTACGAGGTGGTCAGCCCTCCAGACAGTGGTGAGGTCGAAGTCGTGCTTGTGGCGATGAAGTCGGACTCATTGGATGAAATCAATGAGCAGGTGGCGGACAATGGGATCAAGACGGCTGGAGTCGATCTTGCGCCAATGGCGGCCTACAATGCATTTCGCTACAGTTATCCCGATGTGGATGAGTCCGTGGTGCTCATCGATTTGGGGGCTCGCTCGACGAATTTGGTCTTTGTCGAGGGTGAGCGTTTCTTCACTCGGAACATCCTCGTTGGCGGGGCATCGCTGACGGCGGCAATTGCGAAGGAATTCAACGTTGGATTCGGTGATGCCGAGCAGAACAAACGCACCAGTGGATTTGTGGCTCAGGGAGGGGCGGTCGAGGAACATCCTGACCCTGCGGTGGCAGCCTTGTCCAAGGTGATTCGCAACGCCATGACTCGCTTGCACGGGGAGATTTTGCGGACCATCAATTACTACAAGACTCAGCAGGGAGGTTCCGCGCCAACTCGCGTTTTCCTGTGTGGGGGTGGCGTTGCTTTGCCGGGTGCCGTGGAGTTCTTTGAAGAGAAGCTCAAATTGCCAGTCGAAATTTTCAATCCGCTGCGTGGAGTTCAAATGGATCGTGGTGTCTCGACAGATGAGGCTACCGCAGCAGCTCCGTTGCTGACAGAGTTGGTTGGGCTTGCGCTTCGATCAGCCGGCGGAACGCCATGTGAGGTTGAGTTGGTGCCGCCTGCGGTCGCAACCGCGCGTGATGCATCCCGCAGGGCTCCCGCATTGATCACAGCCATGCTCTGCTTGTGGGCGGCGCTTGGGGCTGGCATTGTGTATGTCAATCGAGCCAGTGCAGCGACGGAGGCGAAAGTGGCGGCCCTTTCTGGTGAGAACAACCAGCTCCAGGGTATCGCCAGACAGATTCAAGGGCTTGATGCTGAACTGGCCAAGCTGCGCAATCGCAGTGCTGCCTTGGAGCAAGCTGTCAATGATCGGAGCTATTGGGTGCGGCTTTTGGCGGAGCTGAACAACAAGTTCGACTCGGATAAGCTGTGGCTGACGTTGGTTGAGCCTTACGTTGAGGGTGCGTCGATCACTCCTGATTTGCTTGCTGCGACGGGTCAATCCGTTGAGTCCGACAATCCACTCGAAGCCCCCAAGGAGGCCGCTGCCGAAATTCATCTGAAGGGCTTGTACCGGAAGAACGACGAAGGCCAGGAGGTTGTCTATCGATTTGTCAAAGCGTTGGCCGGTTCTGAGTTTTTCGATGCGGAAGAGATCGGGGAGCGCCTGAATGACTATGTGAGAGTGGACAGTGGGGTGGACGAAGATCGTTACGCCTACCCCTTTGAGATTCGGCTGCCGCTGAGTCAGAGCATGCAATTCAAAAAATAATGGACTGGATCCGGGAAAATAAATCGTTGGCTGCCATCGTCTTTGCGGGCTTGGCAGGGGTCTTGGGGTTGGGCTTCCTCTTGTTTCGGGGGTATGATGCCTATTCGTCCAGCAAGGAGTTGTTCGCTTCGACAGCGGGCAATCTGGCTCACATGAAGAGTGCGCCTCTCGCTCCGACTCCAGAAAATCTGAAAGCCAAAGCCGATGCGGTGAAGGCGTATGATCAGGTGGTTGGAAAGCTTGGAACGGTGCTTTTGACACTGCAACAAGAGGACAAGCCCATTTCGGACACGGATTTCCAAGCCAAGCTGAAGTCGCTGATTGCGGAAACAAAACAGAAGGCGAACCAGTCTCGCATCGGTTTGCCTCCTGAGTTTGCCTTCGGGTTCGATGAGTACACAGCAAGCTTGCCGAGCACTTCGGAAGCGGCCTCCCAACTGTCGACTTATTTGGACTCGGTTCATGCGGTGGTGCAGTTGATGCTCGACTCCGGTGTTCGAGGAATCATGACCTTGGAGCGCACACCCTTGGCTGTCGAAAAAGGAGCTGAGAAGGAGGATCCACGTAAACGTCAGGGACAGCGCCCGCCGCCTGGTGGAGCGCCTCCTCAGGCCGCATCGCAAGCCACAGAGGCTAGAACGATTACCGTGTCGGCTGAGCTAGATCAGGTTCCCCTCCAATTACTCATGAATCGATTGGCCAGTCCTTCCGGGATTCCTTTCTTCACCGTCGTGCGAAATCTGCGCGTGGAAAACGTAGTCCAAATGGGGCCGCTGCGCTCGGATGTGTTCGTTCCGTCGGGTGGCGAAGCCAGTTTGGAGACGAGTGGTGTTGAGGGGGAAGATGCTCCAAGTGACGGAACCATCCGTGCCGCTGAGCCGGAGCCGCCTGATGCCGTCGCCGTGATGGGCAACGAGAATTTGCGGGTCTACATGGAGATTGATCTTGTCCGCTTTTTTCCAGAAAACAGCTGAACGTTAGGCTCTTGAGGGGGTGCTCTCTTGGGAAAATTTTACTAGATTGCAACTATGCAAAACAACAAAAGCAATTACGAAAAAATCATTCTCGTGATCTCGGCTCTAGCCGCCATCGGCACGGCTGGTTTTCTCATCTGGCTCAGTCAGGGGTTTCAGGATCAGTTCGTGACTCAGCCTGTTCAAGAGCAGAAGAATTTGGGTGATATTCCGCAGGAAAAGGCGGATGCCGCATTGAGTCGACTGCAGGAAAAATTCAACTGGATCTCTCCAGTTCGTGAAAACAAGCCGGTGCCGCTCAATAAGTCAGTTCTCCTCGTGATGAAAGACGGGGTGCTATACGATCTGCTGATTGAGCAGCCTGTCTTCCGTGAACCCATGTCGAATGAGTTTTTGGTCAAAAACGACATTCCCAATCTTCTAAGTCCCAACGTGGGGGAGCTTGATCCCGATGGCGATGGATTCACCAACGAGGAGGAATTCAACAAGAATACGAATCCGATGGATCCTTCCAGTAAGCCGCCAGTCACAGACAAGCTGTTTCTCAAGGAGCGGATCGCCCACAACTACATCATCAAGCTTCGCAGCAGCAATCTTCCCGTGCAGGTTCAGCGTCTTGAGCCCGAGCCATCTCGAAGCAAATTTGTGAACTTGGGCGAGGAGTTTGGTTTCGAGAAAAACGAAGTTCGATTTCGTGCCGAATCGTTTGAAAAGAAGGTGGTGCCAGGTGGCGCTACCGGCGAACAGGATTTGTCAGAGTTGAAGTTGAAGGATCTGGCTTCGGAAAAGGATGTGGTTTTGGTCCTCAATGAGCCGCTCAACTTGGCCAAGTATGAAGCTCGGTTTGTGTTCCGCCTTGGAAAAGAAACGGAAAAGGTGGTGGGAATGAATGAGACTTTCCAAATTCCAGGCGTCGGAACGACCTACCAAGTGCTCGAAATCAATGAGGACAACGCGGTCATTGTGCAAATCAAGGAAGATGGCACACGCGGAGAGCCTCTGACGGTGCCTCTCGGTTAAAAAATCCCCTTCAAAAAATCAAAATTCATCTCGCCAAACGGACCCAAACTCTGGTATTTGATTCCATTCACTATTTATCTGTCTCCCGAAATCATATGTATTGTCTCCATCGAAAGGTAACCCCCGCTCACGCGATCACCGCCCTTGCCCTTGCCGTTGCTTCCATGACGGCCGTTCAAGCCCAGTCTTTGACAGGCATTGCGAATCGCGAAGTAGCCCGTCGTCTGGCTCGGATTGAAGATGCTAGAGTCGCCATGGAGAAGGGCGATGAACTGTTTGCCGATGGCGATTATGAAGCGTCTTTGGGCCAATACCAAGCCGCGCTGAGTTCGATTCCCGATGCTCCTCTTGCCAAGGATTGGAAGAGCCTTGCCGAAGCGAAATTTGCGGATTGCAGTGTGACTGTGGCGCGCGAAAAGGCAAAGGACGGCCGCTACGAGGAAGCAAAAGATCTGGTCGAAGGTGCCCTCGTTGTGATTCCCGATCACTCTGAAGCGAAACGTTTTGAGAAGCATCTCGCAGATCCTGATCGCTGGCCGCCAGCATTGACCCCGCAGCACGTGGAAAACGTCAAGGAGGTTCAAAAGACCCTCTGGCTCGGGCACAGTGCCTATGAGATTGGCGATTATGACGCTTCAATCTCTCATTATCAGGACGTTCTTCGGATTGATCCCTACAACAGCGCAGCTCGCAGGGGCATGGAGAAGGTTGAGATGAAGAAAAGTGAGTACTTTGACACCGCTCGGGATCAGCAGCGCGCAAGGATGCTGAATCAAGTGAATGAAGCTTGGGAAGACAAGGTGCCCACCAAGGCTCTGGTCATGCAGCAAGAGTTCGGTTCGGGTCGTCGCGAAGGTGCCTACCTGACGGAGAAGATGAACCAAATTATATTCCCAACGGTTCAGTTTGCTGGTGCGACCATCGAAGAGGCGATCGAGTATCTCCGGGTGAAGAGCCGGGATTTGGATGAGTATGAGCCTGATCCATCCAAAAAGGGTGTGAACATCATTCTGAGAACTGGAGATACGCCGGTCAGCGCCCAGATCAGTTTGGACCTTCAGGATGTGCCCATGGTTGAGGCGCTTCGTTACATCACCGAGTTGGCCGGCATGAAGTACAAGGTCGAGTCATTTGCCGTGCTGGTAGTTCCGCTTTCGGACACGAATGCTGAGCAGAACACCCGCATGTACAAGGTTCCGCCGGACTTCCTGAGCATGGGCGGAGGGAGTGCATCATCAGCTCCTGCCGCTTCAGCGGATCCATTCGCTTCCACGGCGTCGGCTTCCTCGGGTTCGGCCCTCATCCAGCGCCAAACGGCTCTCGAGATTCTATCCTCACAGGGGATTCCTTTTCCAGATGGAGCGTCAGCCGTCTTCAATCCGGTCACATCCCAGCTGATCGTCAAGAATACCCAGCCTAACTTGGACTTGGTTGAGACCTTTGTAAGCTCTCTGATCAATCAGGCACCGAAGCAGATCTCTATCGCTGCCAAGTTTGTAGAGGTTTCCCAGCGGAACACTGATGAATTGGGCTTTGATTGGTTCCTTGGATCGGTTGGCGTCAACGCAAATAATGTGTTTTTGGGTGGTGGAACGGCTGGTAACAGTGCTGCTTCAGCTGTTGGATTCCCTACCTTCCCAGGTGGATTTAGTCCGACCACAGCTCCCCTTAGCAATATCAGCCGCGGGGTTCGCAGTGGTGGCACGGCGGTTTCTTCGGACTCCGTCGATGGAGCGATTGCGGCGGCGGTTGCTGGAGTGTCTGGTGGTACTGGCACGTCCAATTTGGCACCGGGAATCTTCTCGGTTGCGGGGATTTTCACAGACCCACAATTCGCCACCATTGTTCGTGGTTTGTCTCAACAGAAGGGAACTGACTTGATGAGTGCTCCAAGTGTGACTACCAAGAGTGGTCAGCGTGCCACGGTTCAGGTGGTTCGTGAGTTCATTTATCCTACCGAGTTTGATCCTCCGCAGCTGCCCCAAGGTAATGCTGGTGGTTTCACGGGTGGATCGACCACTCTCATTGCGACACCCACGACACCAACAGCCTTTGAGATGCGCCCTGTGGGTGTAACCATGGAAGTGGATCCTGTGGTTGGAGCGGATGGGTACACCATTGATCTCAATCTGGCCCCTGAGGTTGTAGAGTTCGATGGCTTCATCAACTATGGAAGTCCAATTCAAGCGCCTGCAACTTTCCCGGCACCTCCGCAGGTGATCACTCAAAACGTAATCAATCAGCCTGTTTTCTCGATTCGTAAGGTCCAGACCTCTGTCACTGTTTGGGACGGACAAACCGTTGCCTTGGGTGGCCTCATTCGTGAGGATGTCGAAGATGTTGAGGATGGGATTCCCCTCCTTCAGGATCTTCCGTTTGTTGGGCGTTTGTTCCAATCCAAGACCGAGGACCACTTCAAGAGAAACCTGATGATCTTCGTCACGGCGAAACTCATCGATCCGTCGGGGCAGCCGATTCGGATTCAATCGACTCAGGATTCTTCTTCGACCAATCCGCTTCTTCCGGCCATTGGTGCTCCGTAAGGGTTCGACTGAAAATCCAACTCCATTGAAGTCTTTGGTCCGGCCTCGTTCTGCGAGGCCGGATTTTTTTCAGTATTGAGAGATGAAAACGTGGGTGATTACTGGGGGGGTGGCCTGCGGAAAGAGTGCTGTTTCAAAGCGCCTCTGTGAGCAGTTGGGCGCCGTGGCTGCGCATTTTTCGAGTGATGAGGCGGTACATGATCTCTTGGAGCAACCCGAGATCAGGGCGCAGCTAGTTCAAAAGCTGGGTGGGCAGGTGCTGGATTCAAAAGGGGGGATTGATCGCGGCTGGCTCCGGAAGCGAATGGTTTCGGATGGCACTGCCAGAAAACATCTGGAGGGCGTTCTTCATCCGGGAGTCTTCTCCGAATTGGAGCGGCTTTGTGAACGGCTGAGAATGGACCCGCGAAGGAAGGTTTTGGTTGCGGAGGTCCCGCTTTACTATGAGGTTGGAACGCTGCCCGATGCTGATCAAGTGATCGTGGTGGCCTCCAGCCAAAAAACTCAGATTGAGAGATTGCGGCTGCATCGCGGCCTCACTGAGGCGGAGGCAGTCGCGCTGATCGAGACGCAGTTGGCTATGATGGATAAGGTTGCTCTGTCGAACCGGGTCATTTGGAACGACGGGGGAATTGACGCCTTGGAGGATCAAGTAAGACTCGTTGCAAAAGATTTCTGGATATCATGAAAGACGACACTGTTTTGGTGGAGGATGAAGAGGCGACTTCTGTCGTGGAAAGCTCCTCTGGATCCGCGCCTACTGAGGGAGGAGCCGACGGCAAGCCCGTGACGGAACGACCAGGCGGAGTTTCTCATGAACCGGAGAAGAAGGATCTCGGTCCGTTTCCCGAGGTCGTGACGGTGGCTGAACTTCAAAAGGCCTCTTTGGCGGAGCTTCATTCGCTCGCGGACAAGGTGGGATGGAAAATCAACGCAAGCCGAACCAAACATCAGGTCATCTATGATTTGCTGGCTTGGATGGCAGAGAATGGCACCCGAATTCTGGTCGAAGGCATCTTGGTTTTGGGGGCCGACAATTTTGGGTTGATTCGCTACCCGGAGTACAGCTGTGGGCCGTTGCCTGAGGATGTTTTTGTCCCTTTGTTTTTGGTGCGGAAGTTTCAATTGAATCCGAGCCAGCGCATTGCCGGGATTGCCAAGGCTCCACGAGACCGGGACAAATTTCTCGCCATCGACCGAATCACGGAAGTGGAGGGGATTCAGATCGACGAGTGGGAGCAGCCGATGCCATTTGACAAGCTTACCGCGATGTTCCCCAACGAACGGATCGTTCTGGAAACTGGCAAAGACGGCCCAGCCAGTTCTCGAATCGTGGATTTGGTCGCACCGTTGGGCAAAGGCCAAAGGGCGTTGATCAATGCTTCGCCTCGATCCGGTAAGACCATGCTTTTGAAGGACATCGCCAAGTCGATCACGGTGAATCATCCGGAAATGACGTTGATCATTCTTCTACTGGATGAACGTCCAGAAGAGGTGACCGATTTCGAGGAGAGTGTCGAGAATTGCCAGATCTTCAGTTCCACATTTGATGAAAGCCCGAAGCGGCACACGCAGTTGGCAGAGCTTGTCATTGAGCGTGCGAAGCGGCTGGTGGAGATGGGCAAGGATGTGGTGATTCTCTTGGACAGCATTACCCGCCTGGCCCGTGGCTACAATGCGCTCGGCGGTGGCAAGGGCCGGACCATGTCGGGTGGTGTGGATGCGAAAGCACTGACCAAGCCGAAGAAGTTTTTTGGAGCCGCCCGGAATGTGGAGGAGGGGGGCAGTCTCACGATCGTCGGTACGGCCTTGGTGGATACGGAGAGCCGAATGGACGAAGTGATTTTCGAAGAGTTTAAAGGCACCGGCAACATGGAGATCACGTTGGATCGCGAGATGGCCGAGCGCCGGATTTTTCCCGCCATTCATGTTCTCAAATCAGGTACCCGAAAGGATGACCTGCTTTATCATCCCGACGAGTATCGCCGGATCACGCAGGTCAGACGTCAACTGGCTCAAGTGCCAGTGGGCGAGGCCTTGGAACTGCTCTTGAGCAATATTGGAAGAACGAGCAACAACGCCGAGATTCTGCTCAAGGGAGGGCTCAAGTAAATGGGCGACGTTGAGACTGAAGACTCGCCGAAATTGGCGGTGAGTTCACCCGTCGAGTACGCGTACCTCGACGATGCAGACTCACTGGCGAGATGGGTTTCCGAATCACGCGACGCGATGGAGCGTTCGGGTGAGAAGAGGATTTGTTTGGATACGGAGGCAGACAGTCTGCATCATTACCGTGAAAAGTTGTGCCTGATTCAAGTGGCCTGCGCAGGACGATTTGCCTTGGTGGACCCTTTGGCCATCGAGGATGTCTCCGGGCTGCTTTCGATGCTGGATCACTATGAGGTGTGGTTCCACGGGGCGGACTACGATCTGACCATGTTGCGCCGGACTTACGATTGGGCACCCAGCCGAGTGTTTGACACGCAGATCGCTGCGCGATTGGTTGGGTTGAGACAATTCGGCTATGCCGCCTTGGTGCGGGAGATTCTTGGTGTGGAACTGTCGAAAGCATCCCAGAAGGCGGATTGGAGCCTGAGGCCCCTGCCAACGGTGATGCTGAATTACGCCGTGGATGACGTGAACTACCTTCTGCCGGTGGCTGCCGTTTTGGTGGATCAACTCAATGTCTTGGGACGCTACGACTGGTTTGTCCAGAGCTGTCGTTCTCTGCAATCAGACGTGGCAGCACGATCCTTGGAGCCCAAGGAGGATCCGTGGAGAGTCCAGGGCTCCGGCAGGCTTCGTGGAAAGGGAATGGCTTTGCTGCGTGAGCTGTGGCTGTGGCGCGAAACGGTTGCCGAGAAACGCGATCTTCCGTGCTATCGGGTGATGTCAAACAAGCAGATGATCAGCTTTGCGGATGCCTTTGAGCAGGGGAGCACTCCCATGCCTCCCCGGGGGTGGCGTCCACAGTGGAAGGAGGCTTTCCAGTCGACCTTGGATGCGGTTGAAGGAATGTCCCCAGAGGAATGGCCCAAGCGTCCCAAGAAGCCCAAGGGTAGAATGACCGAGGCTCAGCGGGAGTCCGTTGATCGGATTCTGCGCCGGAGGGATGAGGTGGCGGGTGCGTTGAACATCGAGCCTTCACTGCTGGGATCGAGATCGACCGTGGAGGGACTCGTTGCTCAACCCAATGGGGAGTCTCCTGCTCTCATGGCTTGGCAGCGAGATGCCTTGGCGGACGTGCTCTGAGGTCGGGCGGTGTCGTGCCGTGCTTTTGGCGCTTTTTCGAGTGGATGAGAGATCCACTGCCGAACAGAGATGCGGGATTGGCGTAGACGCTAGGACGTTGTCTTTCTCTCGACGTTGAGGCCCATTTTGCGATAGAGAGTGGCGATGCTGATGCCGAGCATGCTGGCGGTCTTTTCCCGGGAACCGCTGTTGTATTTGAGGCTCTCTTGAATGAAGAGGCGTTCCTGAGCTTTGATGAAACTGTCGAGGGTCGAGCCAATCGGAAGTTTGGTCATGGCGCCTTCCGAGGATGGGGTGGGAACCTCGATCTGTTGCGTGACTTTTCCGGGCAGGTCGGAAGGCTGAACTGCTGGATTCTCCGCGAATGCACAGGCGCGTTCGACGGCATTTCTAAGTTCGCTCACATTGCCTGGCCAAGGATACTTCTCCAAGAAATCCATGGCGGCTGAAGTGATCGAAAGTCCACTCTGGCCGGTTCGGGCTTTGAGTTCTTTGAGGAAGTGTTCCACCAGAGGCTTGATGTCCTCTTTTCGCTCTCGAAGCGGTGGGATCTTGAGGGGAACGACGGACAGCTTGTAGAAGAGGTCGTCGCGAAACTTTCCCGCAGAAACGGCGTCCTCAAGCGAGGTGGTGGTGGAGGCAACCAGGCGAAAGTCAGGGGTGTTTGCCGTGCCACCGCGGGCGCGATTGGCAGCCGATGCCATGGCCTCGTCCAGAAACGTGTTGAGCTGGGCTTGGATTCGGGCCGGCAGTTGGTGAACCTCGGCCAAATGCACCGTTCCTCCTTTCACACGAGAAAAAATCCCGGTCTGACTGAAGAGTTCCGAGTCCAAGGCGTCTTCTGGCATGGCACTGCACTGAAGCTCCTTAAACGAGGCATCACTGCGCCGACTTGAGTCGTGGAGTGACCGGGCGACCATGTGCTTTCCGACACCAAATTCCCCCTCCAAGAGGACTGGACTATCATTGTCGGCCACCCGCCTGATGATCTCAAAAATGCGCTGAATCGCATGGCTGTGTCCAATCAGCTTGGATTGCGACTCAGATCTCAACGATGGCGGAACTTGTGGAGCCAGTGACGAACTGGTTGGCGCTGAATCTCCTTGGAGCGCTTGATTGACGGTCTTGATGAGATCTCCGAGGTCAAAGGGCTTGGTCAGATAGTCAAAAGCACCCAACCGCATCGCTTCCACCGCCGTCTCCACGCTGCCGTGGCCTGTGACCATGATCACAGCGGTCTTGGGGAATTGATCCCGGCACATGCTGACCAAATCGAGGCCGTTGACGTCTCCAATTCGGAGGTCCACGATCACCACATCGGGCTCATGCGTCTTGATGGCAGCAATGCCATCCAAGCCGGTCGTGCAACCCGTCACGGCGTGGCCGGCCGCTTTACAGAGCTTGCTCATCAGCTCCATGATTGCGGCTTCGTCATCAATGATTACTACCTTTGCCATAATTTTCGGGTTAAATGAGAAGCATTTCTGATTATCAAATAAGCTAAATGAATCAGCCCACAGCGTCAACGAGGATTCTCTCCCTCGGACGTGTGGGCTGGACGGGTTGATTGAAGCGCTCGAATCGAGCTTCGTCTATTTCGATGAGGCAAACTTCTTGGCGAATTCCCAAGCCTTTCGGTAGTCCCCTTTGGCTGCGTAAACCGAGGCAAATTCCAGTGGAAGATAGGATGGCGCCTGTGGCAACTGTTCGAGCTTGGATAGGGTGACCAAGGCTTCATCGAAAAGCCCTTGGTCTTTCTGTGCCCAGTAGAGTTCCATCCCCCGGCGTGGATCGGTTGGGCTAAAGACGAATGAGCTCTCGAGGCTGGAGAGCTTGGCGTTCTCGGACAGGGTCGGTGCGGTTGGAGGGGGAAGATATTTGACGGCCAAATCATAGGCTTCTCGAAATTGAGATTTACCTGCAAGGTGATCGGCCAGCAGTGCCCAGCTGAATTCCTGCCATTCAGGGTGATTCGACAGCTCAATCATGAGCTGTTCGCGATCCCCCCGCATGTTCCACGTTTGAAAGAGCTCCATCTTACTCGCGGGACTGAGACCATCGAGGTCAGGGTGCTCGGCCAGCAGCTTGGCGAGATAGCCATTCCACTTCTCCGGGGGCAGGTTCTGCCCAAGGTAGGCCAACTTGAGCTGGGGAGTGTCGGCCAAATCCCACAGGTCATCCCGAATCTCAGGATGAGCCAAGCCGAGTTGAATCATATGCCGGAAACGCCAATCTCTGCCTGATGATCCGTCACGTGCCAAATACTCACGCCAAGCTGGAATCGCGAGCTGAGGATTCCGTGACAACCAGAACTGGCCCTCTTCAAAGCACATGGCCGCGTAGTGAGGTTCGAGGCTTCGTGCACGCCCGAAGTCCAGGATCGCTCGGCTGTCGCCTTGACCTTGAATAGCGGTGAGCTGCGCACGCATCCAGTAGAATCGCCAATCCAGGGGAGCAAGCTTGATCGCATATTCCAGATGGGTCTCAGCCTCGGCCAGTCGGCCTTCGGACGCATCTTGTGCAGCGGTGCGATAGGTGATTTCCGCCGAACGGTTTCCCAAAAAGGGGTGCTGGGAAGCCTTCGGGTTCCATAGGAAGAGAACGGCGAACGCGATGACCCCTGCACCCGAGGCTCGGTAGAGGGTCATCGTTGGCCATCCAAGTTGTTGGGTCCACTTTCGCGGCTGTATGGAAAAGGAACTGATGCAGGCGAACAGCGTAAAGAACCGAATCCCATGAAGAGGCACGTCGACAATGGCGTGCATCAGCATCAACCCAGACGCGATCGCGGCTGTCTGTCGCAGCCTCCGATCCAGCCGATCATAGTGTTTCCGGCTTGATCGCTTGCTCCACGGGCCTGTGGCCAGTACGAACCAGAGACACAATCCTACAACTGCAATCAAAGGTGCCAATCCACCTTCAACCAGAAGCTGAAACACGTCGCTTTCCGGATGGAGATACCGCACCATGTAAGACCCGACGTGACTGAGGTGGTTGAAAGCAGCATCAAAATTTCCGAGTCCGAGTCCCAACCAGGGATTCTCGGTGAACAGCCGAATACACTCACCATACAAGTCCAATCGTGTACTCGATCCCAGATCGGCATGGGTGCCGCCAAAGCCAAGGCGTACCGCCAGTGATCCTCCAGACACGATGACCACTGCCATGCCGGTCAAAACAATAGCCGATCCAACCGCCAGCTTTCGGATGAGACCCCTGCGCATGGCAATAAGACCGATCCAAGAGGTTAGACCGATGAATGTGAGTAGCAACCCAGCCCGTGATGTGTTTTCCGCAATCGCGGCGATGATCGGAAGAACAGAAAACAGAAAACCAAACGCCATCAATGATCGCCGTCTTCTGATGCAGTCGTAAACGCAGCCGAAGGCCAATACCGCTCCCGATGAGGCAAGTGTCGCCAGATGGTTTCGATTGAGGAAGGGGCCAAAAGTGATGCCTGACCGTTGTTCCTGCGGCCACCACGGGATTTCGATCCAGCCTCTTCCTTCAGCGACGGAAGCCAGGCAAATGGCCGAAATACCCAGAGTGAGGACTTGGATGCCGAGTCGGCGGGATCGGAGCCCGTGCGCCTGAGCTGCGTTGGCCACCCAATACAGGGCACCGAGCCAAAGAAACCAGATCGCTCCCAAAGTCACCCACGGCTGAGGAGTGAACGTGGATGGAAGTCCGATGTCCCAGTTCGTTTCCAACGCAGTGCGCCACGCCGGAAGGTCGCCGCCCCAGCTGTGTGGAAGAAAGCTCAGCAGGGGAGCCAGACACAGAGCCACCAGACAAACCTGTGGAAATTTGGGAAGTGGCGCATGAGGAGGGAATGCCAGCAGGGCGAGACCCATCAAGGTCACGCTGAGTGCCAGTGCCCAAGGCGATTCGCCTGTCCCAAAGGCGGCGACGGTGATCCCCACAGTGGCGAATGCCAAACCACTCCAACGCGATCCCTCAATGGCTATTTGTCCTCTCTCACCGCTTCCAGAGCCGGACTCATTGGATGAGCCGTCGAGGTCCCCACGTTCGGCGGATTGGAGTGATTCCTCAAAGTCGCCGTCCATCGGCTCCGGTTCTTCTTCTAGATGCATGGTGGTTAGCTTTTCGGGGAATCGGAAGTTTGAGGAGTGGAGGCATCGTGAGCACCCTTGGCGCTCCAAGTCAGGCATTCGAGCCGTCCCCACCGTTCACGGGCCAGCGTCAGCACACTGATGAAGGGTTCCGTCCGATGTCTCCAGACGATCTCTGAGCCCGCTTCTTGAGGGCAATACAGGATGCATCGATCAAGGGCGGGTAGATTCAATTCCACCGCTTCCAAGCCATGACCGGGTTTCGGCTTGATGCCGATGCGTTGAAGAGAGGCGAGTAGAATCGGGGAAAACTCATCGGCAGACTTGCTTTGTTCGACCTCAAATTCAAGCAGCGTGGCATGACTTTGAACGTACTGAAGCTGCCGCCGTCGTTCGAGAGCTTCCCTGAACTGCTGTCGCAGTTTCTTCCAACTCCGAACATAGCCGAGATATCGAGCCGCCATCAGAGCCAGAAGAAAAGCAATGGCACCCACGATGGGGGTTGCGAGGCCCTTGGTCATTAGAATGCTGATGCCACCCAGGCTGAGGATGAGGCAGACGATGTAAAGTGCTAAGAGGGCTTCCTGCTTACTGTAACCGAGGAGAATCAACCGGTGATGAATGTGCTCCGCATCCGCGCTGAAAATCGGCACACCTCGAATCGCCCGTCGCAGAATCGCAAACGACGTGTCCAAAATGGGGACGCCCAATGCGATGACCACCACGAGCAGTCCGGCCATGATCGACCCTTTGTTGGAGCTCATGAGGGAGACCGAAGCGATGAAGAAGCCGATGAGGTAGGCACCGCCGTCACCAAGGAAGATCTTGGCGGGTGGAAAGTTGAAGATCAGGAAGCCCGCCAAGGCCCCGGCCATGACCGTGGCCATGAGAACTACATCCGTCTTGAAGGCGTAGTAGCCGACTGCGGCAAGGGTGATGCAAAGGAACATGCCAAACCCCGTGGCCAGACCGTCCATCCCGTCGATCAGGTTGACGATGTTCGGAATCGCGATCAACCAAAGCACGGTGATGGGCAGACTCCACCAGCCGAGGCTGAGGGATCCCTCCCCAAGGGGATTGGAAACTAGATCGATCGATACACCCAGCGAATAGAGAATCAGGGCTGCGCCAACCTGCCCGGCCAGTTTGACCCTGGCACCGAGCGGTTTGAGGTCATCTAGAAACCCGACGCTGAATACGACTGCGTTGGATATGATGATGGGAAGCCACTGATGGATGAACTCGGGTTGGCGAATGCTCAGCACCAGGAACCCGGCGGAGAGCGCGAGAAATATGGGGAGTCCACCCAGGCGAGACATGGGTTTGTCATGCCATTTCCGGAAGGCTTCGGGCGCATCGATCCCGATCGAGCGGACACGCTTGAGAATGAACCACGTTGAAACCGTCGAGATCGCGAGCGCTCCGAAGAACAGATAAAACAGGGTATCAAACTGCCACATCAGCTGCATGGCTGATTCTTGCGTTGCCCCGATGGTGATTGCAATGCGGTTCATCGGATCAATCTCGGTTGCACATCCATTCCAGCCATTGCCTTTGACCATGGATCCTCACTGTGTCCGTCTGTTCGGCGAGGGTGTGCCAATCAACGGGTGGTTTGCTGCCCGGCACCGTCCGCAGCCACTGAACGATCGCCTCGCCGTCATCCGGAGAGAAGGCGGCCGACTCATCTCCCTTGCGGGACACCGTTTGTGAGATGCTTCCGTTCAAAGGCCCGATCCAAGCGATCGGGCGGTTCATCAGCATCATCAGAGCCAGCTTCGACGGCCACAGCATTCCTTGCGTGCTAAGTTTCTGCGTGGCCACCAAGACGTCTGCTGCATTCAGGGAGTCGATGAACTCGGCATCCTCTGCGTAGGGGAGCCAGTGACAATTTCGCAACCCCATTTCGGTCGCACGGGTCTGAGCTTCAATTCGGCAGGGGCCTCCTCCCTGAAAAACGAGATGCCAATTTTCCCCGGTCTGCTCAAGAAGCGACTGAGCGTGCAGGAGGCTTTCGAATTCGTGTGCCCGGCCCAAATTGCCAGAGTAGAGCCAGATGCGGGCTCCAGGGTGGATCTGCTTGAGTTTGGCCAGCGATTCGCATGGGGTGGGAATGGCATGCGGCAGAGGGGGCCAGGGTGGGCACACCTTAACGATGTCCATCCGCCCTGACCGGATCCTGTCAGCCATGTCTTCATCCAGCGCCACAAGGACATTCGAGGCCCGGTATCCGTGCCTCATGGCCCAACGGATGCATTGGGAGGGGAGGCCGGAAGGAAGAGCTCCCAGTGCAATCGCTACCTCCGGATAGACATCCATCGCCCAATGGGCCAGTCGGGCGCGCTTCAGCTTTGCCAGCAAATATGCCGTGAAGGGAAGTCCAGGCGGATCTGAGAGGCAGAGGATCCAGTCTGCACGACCAGCCATGAGGGTCCGCCATGCCAGCATCACATGGGCTTTGAGATCTCTCAGAAGTCTCGCCCGCAGCCCACCTCCCGATTGGCGGTATCCCTGTGTCGCTCCAATCAACGCGACTTCGTGGCCCGCTTCCCGGAAGTGACTCGCCAGATCGCCCAGCAGCCTTGCGGTGGGCGCACCTTCGGGTGGGACGAATTGATTCAGGAGCAGGATCCGCATGGGAGAGGTCAGGATGCCGATCCGTGGAGGCGGGGGTGATTTGCCCGGATGTTCAAGATGTCGCGGAACATCCGCCACGAATCGCGAAGCAGGTGGACCTTGCCTCCCGGGGTCTCATGCCAGTCGATCGGGACTTCGACCACATCACAGCCCGAGTCGAGAAGCGCCGTCATCAGCTCCACGTCAAAGGCAAATCCTTGAATCTCCAGTCGTTCGCGGATCCGTTCATAGGCTGCGCGCGGCACCAGCTTTAGCCCGCATTGACTGTCATAGACGGGAATGTTGAGGAGCTCCGAGACGAGGGTGGCATAGACACGGCCCACAAGGTGGCGTTTCAGCTGGCGGTCAACATTGCGACCCAGCATCTTGATTCTCGACCCGAAGAAAGCAGTGCTCACTGGGCCCAATTCCCGAACCATCTCCATCACACGCTGAACTTCGGCCGCCGTAATGGAACCATCCGCGTCGACAAAGGCAAGCCATTCGGTGTCGGCAGCTGCCGTTTGGAATCCTGCATAAACAGCACCTCCTTTGCCCAAGTTCAGGGGCAGCGCCAAAAGGGGGTGGAGGCAGGCATGTGACTTCATCAAGCCATTGATCAGCTTCTCAAGCAAATCAACCTCGTGGCTTCCAGATCCATCATCCACCACGCGGATCGTCACTCCTCCCATGGTTTCCATGGCGTCGCACAAGCTTGGGAGAAAACACGGTAGTCTCTCGCTCTCTCGGTAACATGGAATCACGAGATGTACGTTGGGTATCACGATGTTTGAGTTTCCTCTTTCGAGTCGTGGTTTGAACCGGTACTGCGGCTGCCTTGGAGTATTCGCCGATAGAGTTCGTGCAAACGGTTGCCCACGTCATCAACGCCGTGGTGATCACGCGCATATTTCAGCGCCCGATCACCCAGATCCTTTCGCCTGGCGGGGCCTGCTTTTGCGAGATCGAGGATGGCACTGGCAACGGAGCTCACATCACAGGTGCATTTCACAATGGCACCGGTTTTTGCGGCTGTTGCTCCCAAGGCCACCTGATCACTCGAGATGCAGGCTCTCGCGGCCGCCATTGCTTCGAGCAGTGCCACGCCGAAGTTCTCCGAATGAGAGGGCAGGCAGAAAATGTCGCAGGCAGCAAGGGCCTCCAAACGTTCGTTTTCTCCCAAAAAACCCGCCCAGGCGATGGAATTCTGGATTCCAAGATCTTTCGCTTGCTGGTGAAGTTGCGTCACGAAATCGGGTGAGCCATCACCAACGATTACCAGTTTTGCTTCGGGATGGTGTCGCCGGACCTGCTCGAAGGCCGGAAGCAAGAGATCCAAGCCCTTCTTCGGGTGCAGGCGGGAGAGAAACATCACCACAGGATCTCCACGGGCCTCGGGGTGCTTTCCGAAGAACTTGCTGGGATCCGGCAGATCAGAGAATCCCGAGAGATCGATCCCGAGAGGCAACTCGACAAGCGGCGTCCCCAACCCCAAGTGACGAACCTCTTCCAATTCCTGTTTGCTTGTCAGGTGAATCACGTTTGCCGACCTCAAGAGGGGGCCGTCGATCCATCGGAGGAATATCTTTTTTAGCCATGGGCGCCTGGCTTGAAGGCCCCATTGATTGAGGATCCCCAAGGGGCGGATGATATAGGGTATGTTTGCTTTTCGTGCAGCTCTGGCGGCGGCCATGCTGGCATGGGTGAAAACGGCGTGCACGTGTACCAGATCGTAGTTCAGTACATTGCGTTCCAACCAGCGCTGAAGCCCGAGGGAGATTCGATAGGGCTTCAGACTCAGAGGAAACTGAATGAGCCGAAAGCTCACTCGGTCTTCCCACGATTCGTTCGCAACGGCCGTGTGATCAATCTGTTCGCGTATGGTCGCTACATCCACAGTGGCCCCTTGGGCCGACAGGCCCTGGGCCATGACGTGCATTGCTGCCACCGGCCCTCCGTACTGCGGGGACATGGAAGGAATGACGTGAAGGACTCTCATTCCAGTGGGTGCCTCTCGAGCCATTGGTCGAGAATGAATACTGACCAACTTTGGTACCAAGTTGGTCGGGCCAAGGGAAGCTTCTCGCTCGAGCGGTTCATCGCTTCTCTCCAGTCCGTCGCCAGCCATCTCTGGAAGGGGAAAACAAAACCTCGTTTTTGTCCTTCCAGTACCCATGGTGGAATCTCTGGAACAGCAGTCTGTAGGAACTGCTTTCCACTACGGAGTCTGATGTGGGCGGGGATTGCAGCGATACTTTCGAAGAGGCGACGATCAACGAAAGGTACGCGAAGTTCGACGGCGTTGGCCATACTCATGACATCGGTGTCCCTGAGGAGTTGATTCCGCATGTACTGAGAAATTTCGCATTCGCTGACCGCATCGAGTGGATCTCTTGAACGAATGGTCGGTGGATTGCTCTCAGGGACGTCCGATGGAGAGCAGTGAAGGTAGTGCGACGCCAGAATGCGGGCCTCTCGCGAAGAGAACAGGCTCCGAAAACATCGGAAAGCACTCCCGATTCCTGGAGGACGCTGGAGAAGAGACCCGATCCGCCGGAGTCGATTTGATGGAGCCATTCGCTCCAGCGTCCAGCCTGCGAGCCGTCCGAGGAGCGGGAGGTGCGACAACGTTTGAGATGTCTGGGAGAGACTTGGCACGGCCTGAAAGCTGCGGTAGCCACCGAACAATTCGTCGCCTCCAAGCCCCGAGAGCACCGCTTTCATCTGATGCTTGTGCGCCAACTGAGAGACGGAGAAGGTATTGAGTCCGTCAATGCTTGGTTGGTCCATTTTTGTGAGGAAGTCCTCAAAAATGGAACTGATCGATTCTGCGTCTAGAAAACACTCAGTGTGATCAGTGCCGAAGTGGTTCGCCGTCCGCCGTGCGATGCCCGACTCATCGATCGAACGGTCATGAACACCGATTGAGAAGGTGCGGAGGTTGTTGTGACCAAGAACTTTTGCCAGTGCTAAAATGGCTGTGGAGTCGATTCCGCCACTCAAAAACAACCCAACCGGAACATCGCTGACAAAGTGGGCATTCACCGACTCGAGCAGGGCGTTGCGAGCAATTTCGGTGGGGTTGTCATTCGACTGCTCGCAGTCTCCAAAGTGGATCTGCCAGTGGCGGTGCTTTGTGAGTCGTCCTTGTTTCCACGCCACATAGTGCCCGGCTTCGAGGCAGTGCACGTTTGCTACGAGTGTGGCGGGTTCGGCTACAGAACCCCGCTCGAAGTATCCCAAGAGAGCTTCAGGATCGATGCGGACTTGAATCCCGGGTCCTTCAAGGACGGCTCGCAATTCGGATGCGAAAGACAGCACACCACGCTGGACTGTGTAAAAAAGAGGCTTGATGCCCAGTGGATCGCGAGCCAAGACACAGCTCCGTTCCTGCGAATCCCAGATGGCGAAGGAATACATGCCGCGAAGCATTGGCAGCATTGTTGGTCCGCGGAGTGCAAACAGATGGAGCAAGACTTCAGTATCGGTGTGGGTTCTGAACGAGACGCCATCTTTCTCCAGCGTCTTCCGCAACTCGAGGTAGTTGTAAATCTCTCCGTTAAAGGTGATGTGATAGCGGCCGTCTGGAGTGCTCATGGGCTGTGCACCCGCGTCACTCAAATCGAGAATGGCGAGGCGCGTATGCGCGATGGCGGCTCGACCGCTCGGGTCACACCAGTGGCCGTCCCCATCGGGGCCTCGGTGGGCGATTGCCTGTTGCATTCGCAGCAGCGGTTCGCGCAAATCCTGCGGGTCCGTTTGGTGGCTTGGGATGATTCCAGCTATGCCGCACATGATGAAATGAATGTTTCTAAACCGCTGCCACACCTTCCGAACGCGCACGCCACTGGACCAATACCTCGTCAGCAGCATCCGCAAAACGTTCAACGGCTGCAGGAAGGTCCATGGCTTTGGCCCGCGTTTGTGCCTCACACTGCATTGCTGCGAGCGTTGCGTCGGGGACGATGAGGGCTTCCCTCATGGCCTCGAAAAGGCTGTCTTCGTCATTCTCAGGAATCAGCCAACCGCAACGATGATCATCGCGTCCAATGAGGTCGATCGCGGCTCCAGTCGTTCGGGTTCCGATGGCAGGCATTCCAGCGGCCATTGCCTCGACGAGAGCGAGACCCCAGCCATCGTATCGAGAGGGAAAACAGAAAATCGCACCTTTGGCATACCCGAGGTGAAGATCAGCCCAGGGTACCATCCCCATCCAAGTCACTTGGTCACTGCAGTCTTCCAAAATTTGATGCAGCTCGCCTTCAAGGGGACCCGTTCCCATCAGGACGAGTCGAGCCGATGAATCAAGTTTGGCGATTCTGGAAAAGGCCTTTGCCAAGAGCGTCACGCCTTTGCGTTGAGAGAATGAGCCGGAAAACAGGAAAGTGCGGTCTGAGGTGGAACGCTTGGGGAGGCTGAGGAAGCGTCCCAAGTCCGAAGCATAGGGAACGTTCGAGTAGCGCCGACTGAGACCAAATTCTCTCTGGTATCCCTCGATAGCGAATTGCCCGATCGCCCAGATCGGAACTGGGTGTTCATGGAGCGGCCGCAAGAGCACTTTCCGCGCGATTCTGCCGCAGGCTCCGGTCCGAAAGAAGCCGGGGCGCTCCCCCCAGAAAGCCCATGGTTTGCGGGTGCTCGAACGAACGGAGATTGCTTTTTGAGCGAATGCATCGGTGTAGAAATTGAAGATGGTGAGATCCGCGCGACGAATCGATTCCAGAGCACCCTTTTTCATGTGGGGCATTCGGGACAAAACCAGATGTGCATGTTCGATCAGGGGCGGGGTCCAACTCCTGGATGCGTCGTGGTCGGTCAAATAGATCACTTCAAGGTGGTAGTGCCTGTGCTTGGATAGAGCATTGAAGAACTCAACTTGATATGGCGATGTCAGCTGCGTCAGAACCACGATTCGAGTTACGTAGTCGCCTCCAAATGGCTCGGGTTGAGCCTTGATGGAGCTGTCAGGCGAGCCAGTTCCCTCCGGAGTTTTTGTGGCCACATCCAGCGTGGGCGGGCGCTTCGCATCGGAATCTCTCGCGACGGCTGGAGCACCTTGGCTCACAACGCTTTTACACAACTCGAAGACTTGTTGTGGATGGATTCGTGAAAGACAAAGGCGATCGTAAGGGCAAACCCCGATTCGGCAGCCTGAACATGTGACGGACTCTCGTAGAACGTGATGGTTTAGACCGTATGGGTGCCAGCGGCCGGGCCAATCCTGGGAGGAGAAAATGCCGATGCAGGGGACTTTCTCAGCCGCTGCCAAGTGAAGCACGCCTGTGTCATTTCCGAGGTAGAAGCGAGCGTGTCGCATGAGGGCGGCGGAGATTCTGACGGGTAGTTCTCCCGCAGCACACACTCCCTGTCCCCAGGCTTGGATCAGTTGGAGACCCTGATCCCGGTCTTCGGGCCCACCAATGATCACGGGCATCAGGTCCAGCTTCACGGTGATCTCTCGCACGACTCGGTCAAAGAGCTCGATTGGCCATTGCTTGGATTGCCATTTCGAACCGAAACAGAGCGCAAACCATGGTTTGCCCCGGGTGACCGGGCTGCAGTTTTCTTGCCACCAAGCATCGGCTTGGGCCTTTTCACTGGCGGTGAGGTGAAGATCGGGGCGCCCCATTCCTGGTGACACGCTCGGGAATCCATCCAGTGCCAAGCGACCCAGCAATGCATCCGCCTCGTGAGGGACCTCTTCGAGCGTACCGTCCGCGTGGCGAGGATACGGATCGTCAGCAAAGCCCTTCAGCCCCCAAATGGTCTTGACGCCAGCGGCTCTGAAAAAGCGTTCATCACGGCGCCGCTGTTCTGCCGTTCGTATGCTCGGCAGCAAATAGGCAACGGCATCGTATCTCCCGGCTCGAATCCGGAGCAGTGTCCGGAACACAGAGAACAGCCCCATGAGGGAACGCCCCGTTTGGTATTTGATGTAGTTTTGAACCAAAATGTCGGGCGGGAATACATTCTCAGGGGGGAGATGAATCTGCTTGGTTGGGATTTCACTGAGGAGGGTGAATTCCGCGTTGGGAAACGTCTCCCGCAGGAGCCAAAGACTTGGTAGAGCCGCGACGGCATCGCCAATCTGCCCACAACGGTAAATGAGGAGCCTTTTGATGGGACGAGAAGTGTTCATGGCTCGTCTAACGCACTTTGACTGGGCATCGACGCAGGTGTAGCCACGATACCAGGGTTTCAGGTGAGACGGGGCATCGTCGATGCATGTGTTTTCCGATGAAGCTCGGGACCTGAATCAGAAACTGGGTCAGCACGCCGAAATCGCGGTTGGCGATTGTTCTGCAAAAGCGGCGCACCACACTTCCAAACGCATGGGGGAACCCGGCGACAGGATAACGGAGTATGGGAAACAGGGTTGTGTTGAGAAGCATTCCCACCTGGATGTGAGGTGCTTCCCGCTGAGGTGGCGGGTGGTCGTGAATGACTCGAAGGTCCGCTGCCTGGATGCATAGCCCACCGAGTTGGTGAAGTTGCAAGCTCACGTCCACTTCCTCCATGTTGTAGGCGACTGGCAGGGGGGTGTACCCGGCGGTTCTAAAGAACCACTCTCGATTCAACAGATGGCAGTTGCCCGGATAGACCGCCTGAAGCCAGAGGCTGCCCGGTTCGAGGTTCTCCTCCTCAGTGCTCCCAGAGATCACCGCCACATCGGGGTGGGCTTGAATGAGCATCCAAGCCTTTTCAAAAAAGGTGGGTTCGCAGGGAAACGAATCGTCATCAAAGTTGGCCAACCAATCAAAAGAAGCTGCCTCAGCTAGCCGATTCCGGGCGCCTCCGGGACCTTGTCCGCCTTCTGAACTGTGAAGCAGGAGAACCTGCGGAAACTCTGATTCAAGCAGTTGGAGGATCTCAGCATTGTTGCCATCCAGATGCACAATGATTTCTGATGGCAGGGGGTTGCAGTTCAAAACACGTCTCAATGTCGTTCGCAACTTTTGCACTCGGTGACACGCAGGAATCCCGACAGAGATTGGCACCACTGGTTCTTGAGGCAGTTCCATGGATCAACGACGGGTCATGCTGGGTGGTGCCGCCCAGACGGAGCGTTGAAGGAGCGTCTTCCGACTGCCTGACCCACCCTACGATTGACCAGAGATTCCAATCTCGGGATCAGGCAGAATCCCCATCCCGCGCAGGCAAACAGATTGGCGGTGTGGTTCAAGACCATGCTGCTTGGCAGTAGGAGGACCTGAAAACAGAAGATGCCGAGAGCCAGAGACTTGAAGAGTGAGGGCGGACTACGCCTGAAGGCATCCCAACAGTGAAAAACAATCATGAGTCGCAGGGCGTACCACATGATGAATCCAGGCCACCCAAGTTCGCCAAGGACCTGACCTGTCTCCGAGTCGTAGAGAGGGCAAGACTTTTTGGGTTGTGGAATGCCCAGAGCACTGCGCATCGCCATGGTGGCGGGATGCGAGGTGCCGATTCCAAAACCTGCGATATCCACTTCCTTCGATGCGGCCAAGACCGATGTGATGGGGTACATCACCCGTCCCATCGTTGTGTCTCCGGTGGTCGCCCTTCGTGTTTCGAAGGCTGTGTAGGCCTTCTCGAAGAAGACAAAGATCCCCAAAGCCACGGCCGCCGCGCCCATCGCCAGGAAGATGAAAGAGCCCTTGGTCTTTCCGAGACGACTGACCGAGGAAACACTGCCCACAGCTGCCCCGATCAACATCATGCTAAACACGGCTCCTCGTGAGCCTGCCATCAGACCGTTGGCCACAATGAGCGGCAGGACGCCGAACATGATGACAAGCCTTCGTTTGTCGGCAATACCGGTGAGCAGACCGAGTGCGAGGACAAAGAAAAACTGGATGAATGTGGCATGCCCCGAAATGAAAGAAAATGTCCCGGTGATTCGGACAGTTTGCTGCAAAGCTGATCCGAAGGTCGCCACCGTCTTCATCTGGGCAAACGCACTTTCCGCATAAACATTCAGCCAGGAGCCTGGACCTGCAACGAACTGCGCTGCGCCCAACAGGCAGATGGGGATGGCGAAAAGGGTGTATCGGAAGAGCATCTTGGTCATCTCTTCCTCACTGCGGAAGAGCATCGGCACCATGAAGGCGAGAGGGAAATACCAGAGGTAGATCTTGAGGCCATATCCCGCCATGAGCAATGACCCCAAGTTTGGATTCAGGGCACCTGTCACGACCAGCGTGACGCAGACCACGATGATCAGGGTGGTCGGTATCTTGAGGCGATATGCCCGGATGTCAGGATCCGGGAACATGTAGAATTTGATGTAGGCCCCGAGCAGGATGATGTCCTTGAGAAAGTACACCAATTCTGAGCCCTGAGGGAAGATCCACTTGCGAATGGCCCCCTCAAAAAGCGCTGCGACCATGGCTGCATAGACGGCCCGCCGCCAGTTCATCATCGCAAGGAAAATGATGACGATGGTGCCGATGCCGCCCAGCAGCATCATTTGGTTGAGAGTCAGCTTAGCCATGTAGATTTCAAAAGGTGTAGATTATAATCGGGGTCATCCAATCGCGAAACGTCATGTGCGCGTATTCCATTCTTCAGCCGCTCGTTGGCAACGAAGGGGGGCGTTGGTCAGCGAGAGGGGCTCAAAAATAGTCGCAGTTCAGACTCGCGAAATATCTGGCCGGAGCTGGGAACAAGTCGATCATGATGCCATCCCCAGGACTGGATGAAGCGCTTCTTTGAGGTTTTGCCGGTAGTCTGCCCATGAGTTCATTCGACTCCACTCGAATGCTGCTGACCCCATGGATTGCAGGACGGTCGGATCACTGATCATGCGGTCAAGTTGGTCACGAATCAGATCGGGACGTCGGATTGGCAAAACGATTCCTTGTTTGCCATTCTCAATCAGGTCTGCGATGCCTGAATTCTCGGTGGTGATGACGGGCAGTCCCCGAGACATGGCTTCTAGCAGTACCAGAGCCAGTCCTTCATAAAGTGTCGGGAGGACGAACACGTCGTGATGGTGCATCTCTTCCAACAATCGGGCGTGGGGGAGTTGGCCCAGGAGGGTGATGGCGGAGTGCGGAGTGCGGAGTGCGGAGTGGAGGAGCGTTGAGACGTCGCTCGACGAAGGAGAACCGGCAATGCTGAGATGGACTTGGTTGCCGAGGGGCTGGATGGCTTCGAGAAGATCGGCCAGGCCTTTCGACTGGGAGAGGGTTCCGGCGAAGAGAAGCTTGAGGGGATTTCGGATTTCGGATTTCGGATTTCGGATTTGAGGAATCGACTTCGGGCAGCCGTAGGGGACGACGGCGATGGGGGCTTTGAAGGCAGGGGCGGCGAAGAGGCTGTCGCGCACGAAGGTGCTGGGTACGATCACAAGATCCGCCAGCTGGAGTTCCTGGTCTCGCCGGGACGACTGTTCCGAGTCGGGCTCGATTTTTGGAAGTCCCTCCGCCCAATCGGGCCATCGCTGAGACTCAGTATCGGTCAACTCCCGGACTGATTTCCAGTAGGGTGTCGGCATTTCATAGATCGTCCGCAAACCCATTTGCTTTGCTTTGGTAAAGGTCTCCAGCGAAGTATCGATGTATCCAAAGACCGCCTGGAGACCAGTCACTTTCGGCAATGCTCTCGAGACGGCTCGGTCAAATCGCTGATTGGTGGCTTGGATCGAGAAGTGGCGGCGAAGCCAAGGGCCAATGACTGGGACACGCGTGCGGAGTGAGACGAGACGCCCAACTTCAGGCCACTGATGGACAACCAGTAGTTCCGGAGGAACGTGAGGAATTAGTCGTCGATTCAACTGCGCCTGCAGGGCAATCGAGGTGTACTTTGCCCAAATTGGTGGCGAACTCCAACCGATGCTGTAGTGGCATTGCGCCAAATGTCCGGCATCATGAAGTGCCCAAGCGGATTGAACGCTGTTTGGACTGCCGGTTAGATGAGAAAGGAGGATCAAGTGAAGCGATAGTGTGAGGAATCCGCATTCCAGTGCGCTCTGGGGATTCTTGAATGAGTGATTGTAGGGATGCTTCCATCTACCACAGAATCCAACAAAGTGTCAGAGGCGACGGTGCACACTTGGATACCTCAGGTGTCAATTTTCGGTTCAAATGGTTTGATTTCGCACGACACTTGCACGCTGCTATGATCTGCACGGACCGTAGCAAATCCTATTTCGTCCCCAGAGTCGCGCTCATAATGAGATTGTCGCTAAACCATCTCCCTTTTAGGAATCCACCGCTGATAGTTTGCCACAGGATTCGCGGCGCTTTAGGGATTCCACCGGAATCCGTGAAGTTGAATACGATATTCGAAAATCCAGCCTCGGTAAAAATTCGAACAAGATCCTTTCGAAGGAGCGCCGTAATATGAGCAGGATAACCAGAGTCTTGGAAGGCAACGAAGTGACCACTCACGATGAGTGAGATTAGCGACCTTAAGCTCTCCTGATTCGGGGTGGTCACCACAATTTTGCCTCCGGGCTTAAGCAGCCGAGAAAATTCTCGGGCCATGGCACGAGGATTCTCCAAATGTTCAATGACTTCCGTCGAGATGATCACATCGAAAGACGCATCTGGTAAAGGAATCGAGTCATTTAGGTCCGCTTGAAGCCATTCTAGATGTTCTGGGAGAGAGTTGGGGCGCGGGTAGAGATCGACCCCAACGGCAGTCAGATCGGGGTGCTCGTCTGCGATACGTTGGAGCAATACGCCGGTTCCTGCTCCAAACTCGAGCAGGTGCTGGCCCTTTGAGAGTTGGCCCAGAGCGGCAATCGCGCAATCGTGGATCCGGTCAGAGCTAGTTCCCCCTGAGGCTCGTGCTGCGAGCAGGCGCTTTTCTTTCAGAGATGGGCAGTGAGTGGGGGACGTCATGGCAGTTGGGGATTGATGATATTCAGGTAACGCTGGATTACCGCTGACTGGTGATGGACAGCAAGATGCGCTGCTGAGACGGAGGGATCTGCCCACGAAAGTGACGGATGGGTCAAAGCACTTGCGAGAGAGGAGGCTAGAGCTGCGGTATCTCCGTTGGGAAAGGTCATGCCGCACCGGCCAATCGCTTCAGGAAGACCGCCCGCCTCGGAGCCAAGGACGGCGCAGCCGCAGGCAATTCCTTCCAATGCGACCAAGCCGAATGGTTCGCTCCAGCGCGAGGGCACCACCAATATTCGATGCTCATTCAAGCGATGCACAAGGTCTTCACCGACCCGTTTTCCATCGAAGGTAACCTGCTCAAGGAGTCCGAGCGTGCGAGTTTGCCGTGCGAGCGTCTCGAGTTCTGGACCGGAGCCGATGATGGTGAGGGAGGGAGTGAGGCCCTGTTGTTTGAGGAGGGCAAGTGCATCGAGAAGGATGTCAGCGCCCTTGTCGGAGACCAGGCGCCCGAGGAAGACGAACTCTTTGTCCCGATTCACGGATGGGAGACGGCGGAAGAGCTGGTTGTTGAAGGGATTGGGAATGACGTGCCCGTTCAGTTGGAGCTGGCGATCCACTGCGTGACTGACCGAGATATTCAGTGCCCATTTCTTCGCCATCCAAATCTTGAGGCGATCCTGCCATCCTCTGGACCGGTTATGATGACAGTACCAACCATGGTGGGTGGCGACCCAGGCGGGGCGACTGGGACCGGCCAAGATCCACGGGATCAGGCCCCAGAGGCTGACATTGGCGTGAACGAAGACGTCCGAGTTCTGGATGACGCGGATTTGGCAGGGCAAGCTGGGACGACGCAGAACTCGGAAGGGGAAGTCATCGGGCTGAGGATTGAGTGCATTGGTAATGATGGTGACTTCGTGCCCTGCGGCGGCAAACTGGTGGGACAGCATCTCCACCACGGCTTCCAGGCCACCGATCATTGGGTGGAAGGCGGTCGAATACCAAGTGATGCGCATAGCGGCTGAGTGAGTCCAGAGTGGCTTAGCTGGCCAATAGCTCCCGATAGGTCTCTTTGATCTGGTCCCGGTAACGCTGGGGAGTGAACTGGGAGGCGAATGCCCGGGCAGTGGCACTATCGATGGGGAGATGTTCCGGGTGATCGAGGTAGTCTTTGATGCGCGATGCAATGGCAGCGCCGTCATGGGCGGGAACTCGCCAAGACGGATTGGGCACGGGGGCACCGGTGTGGGTGGTGACAATCACGGGAAGCCCACAGGCCATTGCTTCCATCGCGATGAACCCAAACGAGTCACCGAGAGAGGGCATGACCAGCAGGTGCTGGGTGGAAAAGAAGTCGCGCAATTGTGGTCGGCTCAGGAAAGGAAGATGATGCACAGGAGTGCTGATCTCGCCGACCATGGGCTGAAGTTCCTCCGCAATGCGGCCAACGAGTGAAAGTTGAATGGAATCACCCAGCCTCTTTGCCGCTTGCAGGAGGTAGGGCAGGCCTTTGCTCAGCGTGCCCGCACCGACTGCGGCGACTTTCAGCGGTTCTCCCTTCGCCAAAGTGGGCGGTGGCGTGCTGCGCTGCCAGTAATCCGCATCCACCCAAAGGGGGATGGCCTGGCACTTCTCTGGCGGCACGCCAAGCTGCACCCAAATGTTGCGCTGGAGTTCGGAGCAAAACACCAGGACATCGGCCAGATTGCGCTCCAGCGCCTTCTTCTCTGACATCTCGGCACTGTCCAGCGGTGATGGCCTTGGGAGGTTGAATTCGTCGGCAGCTCTTTGGATGGCTTCGTCGATAAAAACTGTGGGTATGCCGTGGCAGTCGAGCATACACTTCATTCCGCGACTCTTTGCGGACTGAAACAGGTGAAGGGCGCATGTCTCAGCTCCGACAACGATGGAGGGCTTTTCGGGAAGCCTTGAGAGTTTTGAGATCGCAATGTCTTCAAACCATCGATTCGCCCACCAGGAAGCCTTTCTGCGGTCAAAGGAAAGGCGGGTGAGCACGCTGCTGAGTGCGTTGGGGAGTGGGAGCTCGACCACTTTTTCGGGAGGAAGCCGGTCAGAGCTGATCGGATTGGCCAGAAGTGAATTTCGGAGACCCGGGAGGCGGTGGCCCCACTTTCCGGGAAGATTGATCGCGGAGCAGCAGTACCGACTCAATTGATGCATCTCGTTGGCCGCGATGGCCATTTGTGCGATCTGATGCACGCCACGATAAGCCAAAAATATCGATGGCGGCTGACCTTGCCAATCTGACATGGATTCCAAGATGTGTGAACGGGCAGTTCGTTTCCGAATCGCGGGTCAAGACGAGCTCGGGAACGGAAGGAGGGAACTATGGTTTCGTTGCCTGAATGTACACACTGTCGGCAATGTGCACCAGCGGAGGCAGTCCCCGGCTGAGTCCCCGCAGGAAGTCGGAAATGCCGGTGATTGTTCGGAGATGCCAGGGCATCAGGGGCTTGTCGGCTGACTGGAGTCCCAACCCGAAGAAGCAGTCGACTGACGACTTTGCGGGGCCAATGGCGGACTCAAAGGCCCGTTTCAATTCAGGCAAGCTCCAGTAGCGAACTTGGAATCCGGTCGGCTCCCTGAATCGTCGCCGAAACTGGTGTTGAAGGCAACGGATGCCGAGGAAGTTGGGCATCTGGATCATGCAGATGCCTCCCGGCTTCAAGACCCGCCCAGCACCAGTCAAGGTGGCCGAGGCATCTTCTTTTGAGAAGTGCTGAAGCACGCTGTAGGAGAACACGGTGTCGAAGGTTTCGTCTTTGAAGGGAAGGAACCGGGCGTCACCCACCACATGGCGACAGTTGACTCCCAGTTGAGCGGCCACTCGTCGTGCTGCCAACACAGCCCCGAGTGAGGGATCAATCCCGACGGGCTCATACCCCTTTCGTGCGGCAGCCACGCTCCAACGCCCCCAATTGCAGCCAATGTCGAGGAGACGCTTTCCGTCACCCTGGGGGAGCCGGAGTTCTGGAATGGGGTAGTCCTGAAGCTGCCCGACCAAGTGCTTGTAGGCGATCCCACAGGTGTGCGAGATGATGTAGGAGACCACTGGATCGACATTCCTTGTTCCTTCCGCAAACGCGCGTCGAATGCCTTCCCTTTGATCGACATCGACGCCGATCGTGTCCAAGTACAGCGACGATTCGGGATCTTTGCCGCCTGATTCAGCATGGGAAAGGGACGCTTGGCCTACCCAAAGCGTGTGATTGTCCGTGTTGACGAGCATCACGGGAACTCCCTCAATGATGGGATAGGTCCTGCCGTTCTCGGAACGGAGCGAATCGTTGTCCAGATGCAGCCGGCTACCGTCGACAGGGCAAACCAAGTTTTCAAGAAACCAAGGGTCGATCATCATGGGTGGCGAAGTCAGATTGAGGGGAGTCGAGCAAGCCATCTGGCGTAGATCGGACTATTCCGACCGCAGTTGCTTCAGGGCTCGTGAGATTGTGGATGCAAAAACGGACGCGGTCGACGCTGCACTGTGAGGATTGTACCATTGTTGGATGTTGGAACCAATGGCGTCGAAGTATTCATCGGGTCTGCTTATTGGGCTGGATCCGCGTGTCGGGTGGTAGTGTACATGTGCGGTGAGTCCGTCTGGCAACGAACTGCAGGACGTCGGAACGACGGGCACGACGCCATGAGCTGCGAATGCCGCAAAAATGCCAGACTTTGCGAAGAGTTCGGGTCCAAGAAAAGCGTACCCAAATTTGGATCGAGAGAGCACCGCAGAGACGTCTTGTGGGGAGAGGTACCCGGGTTTCTCCACAACAAAGGGGAATTGGCCAGGAACTTCGATGTCGCGACCGATCACAACGACGCGTTTGCCACCGACGGCGGACAATGCTTCGGCAAGCTCATCCCAGAAACCAAGACTGGGGATTTTTGCACCAAAATTGGATGCAAAAATAACCACGCTGGGGTCCCGCAGGGAGGATTTTGGACTGGTTTCGGGATCGCCGAAGTTGGAGAAAACCGGGCAGATCGGGAGATCAGGAGAGTTGTCGGGCAAGAGCGCCTTGAGCGCTTCTGCATTACGGGTGCAATTGGTAATGCTCCCGTCGGAGGCATCATGAAGGAGTCGTGCGACCAGGCGTTGCAGTGGTCGCAACCAAAAAGCGCTTGTCCATAGGGGGCCAGAAGCGGCTACTTCATGAAACATCGTGATCCATGGGGTGGATGGGTGGCGGTCACGAATGCGATTGACTTGCCGGTATAGCCACACAGGGGCACCCCTTTTGGCGTAGCCGTAGCCGGAGTAGTGCAAAATGAATGCTGACTCACGCCCAATGAGATGGTCCGAATTTGGCAGACTCAAAGCCCTGAGATCCAGAGTGCGTTCCGCAATCTCCGAAGCAATCACGTCATCGTTGAGCCCAATGTGATGAGAAAAGAATCGGGTGGGGCTTCCTGTTAAGCGCTCAAGTTCTACGGCAAGGTGACTCGAGTAGTCACCGATGCCGCAGCGCAAGTGAAACGGCTTTGGGATTATTTGGAGGATACTCACCTTTTTCGGCAGGGACGAAGCGCCGCTACACAGATGGAACGCTAGACGGGAACGGCATAAAAGTTATCGACCATGCCTTGAACTGACAGATCCGGAAGGGTATCGAAACGGTAGCCTTTGTCTTGGAGCCACACGATGGCTTGCTCGGATGAATTGGCGTGTTCGTGGGATAGCTCAAGGCAAATGGTTGGCCGACACCGTTCGATGAGTTTGCTAGCTCCTTCGAGAACCAGGGGTTCGAAACCTTCGGTATCAATCTTGATGAATGACACTTGGGAAGTTTGGGGAACGATTTCATCCAAGCGACGCACCGCGATGGTTTCGCTCTGCAGGCTTGCATCGGATTTTGCAGGCCAGACCAGTGATGAATTGAGAACCCCGCATAGATTGTCCAGGGTGTAGCCAGCCCAACTGAGGAATACTGAATGATGAAGCGCGCGCGAAGGAGATTTCGAGCATAGCCGCACCACGTTTTCGCCTAATGAGTTGTGCGATTCGGGGGAGTAACATGTTGGAGTTCCGGTCGAACCGTCAGAGCCTCGAAGCTTGGGCGGAGTTTGCTTCAATGAGCCCTGCCAGTTGGTGGGATGAGCCGCAAAATTGACACGGCCGATTTGGCGACATCACTCCGGTAGAAAGACGAGGTTATGGGGCGAGCCTTGTACGTCTGCTAGCTTGCGCAATGGAACCTCGCGATAGGTGTGAGTTGCGAAGTAGGCACGGACTTTAGCGCGGTTGTCTCCTTCTGTCTCAATCACGCACCATGGACGATGAATCGCAAACGTGTCAGCGGCTCCCTCAAGAACGCTCAACTCATGTCCCTCCACGTCGATCTTGATGTAGTCGACCGGTCCCAGTTCCAAGCTGTCCAGTGACCGTACCTGCACTTCAATTTCATCAACGTTCTCAAAACGTGATTTCACGGTCCCTTCAAGACTGGCCCATCCCGTCATCTGCGCTTTAGGACCACGGGGAATATGCAGTTTGGCGGTGTTGGGACCTGCCGACAGAGCGATGTCGTGGACGTCCACATTGGAAATCGCAGCCGCGGCTAAGCGTTGAGCTAGAGCCGGGTTTGGTTCGAATGCATGTACTCTGGCAAAACGCTGGGACAAGAGGAATGTGGTCACACCGATATTCGCTCCAATATCGAGAGCGACACGCCTTTTTCCCGGAGGTAGAAGGCGATGAACGTGGACGTTTTCAGGCTCTACCCAACCTTGGACAAGGTCAAGGCGGGTGCGCATCGAGAGGCTGCTATGGGGAGGGAGTAGCGAAATGAGACGGCGGAAAACCGAATTGAAGCGATGGGATACCTTCATTGAGTGGATGTTCGTGAGCAATGGGCCGACTCCAATTTGTGGAGGTCTCGTTTGTGCAGATTTTCGGTTTTCAATGAGTTCGAACCGGCGAGCTAGCGTGTGGCGGGTGATCCTTGATGTGAATGCCGAAGAATCCCGACCACTGTCACCGAAGTTGCATGAAGCCATTGAACGCAGGATACACAGAGCGACAGGAGGATGACGCCGGAGAGGGTGTCGACAGGGATGTAAATGAGTGCGGTGGCTTGCACTCCGATGGTGAGGGGAATGTTTGCCGAAACGGTCTTGACCCACCCTTTGGCATAGTTGAGTCCCCATCCGATATTCACGGCCGCTTGGATGATCGTCAGCGCCGACATCAGAAATACTTCTTGCGTTAGTGTTTGGTAACCGGGACCCAGAACCCAGAGCAGCCATTCGGGTCTAATGGCGGCACATAAGATCAGGGGTGCGGAAAGCGCCCCCACTAGCCCATACGAACCTAGAAATATGAACGCGCAGCGACGTCGCGTCTTCGCTCTTGCGAATGCGGGGCTGATCCAATGAGCCATGGGGCCATTGAAAACCGCAAAAATGACTGCGATTCGGCACAAGGCTCCAAAGTCGGCGACTTCGTTTGTTGAGGCGAAGATGGTAATGAGCCAGGTGGAGAGTTGGCCCTGGAGGCAGTAGAAGATGGAGTTAGGATACAGTTGGCGAACCTTGGTCCATATTTCGGAGGTGAATCTGGCTTGAAGTTGATCGTCGCGTTTTGCATCAACAAGAGCGGAGACTTGTGATCGAACGATTCCAAAGTGAAGCAGTTGGGTGGCCAAGCCGGCCGCGAGTGCTGTGGTAACGCTGAGGAGATCAGTCGCTGCCAAAGTGCAGACGACGATCATTCTTGTCGAGGCAGGGACCAAATCTGCGATTTGAAGATGCTTTGTTCGGGAGTGGAGCCGGTTGACGACTGTGTAGATCATCGTCGTCGAAATTTGCCCCAGGGGGAGGAGGACAATGATCGTGAGGGAAATGGCTTGTGACCAAGGGCAATTGTTTTTGGTCAACAGATAGAGAGATATGGGGGCCGTCACAACCGCTGCGATGACGGTCATCCGAACTCGTAGCCGAAGTGCGGTTTCAACGAGGTTGGAAAGTGCCTGCTTGTTCTGCCAGACAGTTCCTCCAATGGCGGTCGTGGCACCTCCGATCCCCGCGTCGGCGAGGATGTTCAAAGTGGAGGTGATTCCGGTGGCAATCGTGAACCATGCAAAATCTGGTTTCTCAAGGGAGCGGATCAGGATGAACCCGGCGATGGCGCTGATCAACTGAGCAGCCAGCGAACTTATGGCCAAAGAGCCAATAGTCCGGGTCCATCTGAGCCAGCGATGCTGATTCTGCTGAAGCCATCGCTGAGCAATCAATGATTTGGTGAATCCTGTCGGTGATTAAAGGTGATCAGTGCCCTGGCGGCTGAGCTTAACGACGATACGAGCGGACATTGAATCAAGCGAGGTGAAGGAGTTGTTCAGGAGAACAAGCGGGTCATCGCCTGGCGGTAGAGAGTTTCCTCTAGTATTGTAGCAATTTGAATTGTTCGGGTTGCAGGTCGCCCTCTTCCGTGGCGGTGCGGAGTCAAGCCATCTTGCGTTGGATTTACCCGATGTGGTGCGCCCACCTCTGCACGCAGGAACGAGGTCTCAACAGATGGCATATTTCCTTCATTGGGTCTCTGATCTGCTTGGCTGAAATGAGTCGGTAGAGCCTGAAAATCCGATCTCAAAAGGCGAATCCTTCGAAATTCAAGGTGTTGGATCAGTAACTAGGTCAGACGGGTCGGTATTTTGACGGATGCTCAAAAGGTGGAGGCATCACCTGCGGACTGCATGCCACCAGAATGCCGTCCACCGAATAAGACTCTTCAGGAGTCACTGAGACGAGGATGACATAATCATGATTCTGCAATTCCTCCGAACATGCTTGATGGAGTTCCATGCTATGCGTGGAGACAAAAAGATAATCCACCCGTCGGGCGCGCAGAAGGTGTGCCGCCCCATGCAGCATGTCGAGTTCGAAGCCCTGTATGTCGGAGTGCAGGATATGCAGATGTCCCAGACCTTTGGCTTCGGTGAAACTGTCCACGTTGATGATCCGTCTTCCATCTACCGCCGTTCCTTCAATCGCACCCACATAGGCCTGGGTGAAGTCTCCCTGTTGGCCATTGACCTCAAAGTTTCTTCGCCCCATCTCTAAATTCTCCTGTTCAGGCTCGACCAAAAATACCCTCGCCTCAGGAACCTCCTTCGCAAACCAAAGTGAATAGAAGCCCCAGTAAGCACCGAGTTCCACCATGCAGGCCCCGCGCGGCATCGACTTCAAAATTGCGTCAAATACGACCTCTTCCTGGGGTTCGTGACAGCCACGATTGCATGTGAGCAAATGCGTGAGCGCCTCGCCGTAGTAGCTGTTTATAACAACCAAGATGCCGTTATGCATCACCTGGCATCCATTGATCACCCGGCCGGCGTCATTCACACGAGGCAGACGAACGTTGTCAGGGCAGGACTGAACCAATTGGGCACGAAGGTCCCAAAAACGATTCTCCGCCCGTGCCGAGCGCCATAATGACAAACGCTTCCAAAGAGAAGGACACAGATTCTCGCCGAGAAACAGCGCCCCAGTGTGCGTCAACCTGAAAATCGCCGAGTATTTGCTCATCGTAAGACTCATTTTATGCGACTCCTTGTGCCAACCTGTGTCTATAGCCGCATGGCGGGAATTGGCTTTTACAAGGTGCTCAACACCTGTCCCAAAATCATTGCGATTGTTCTACCACGCGGGCCTTTTGAATCTCTCCTTGAACTGTCACGGGGAGCAGCAAGAAACTCTCCGTATACAACATCGACAACTCTAACTCCCTTGATGTCCGCACTTGGATGGCATGTGGTAAAGCATGGATGTCGTATCCTGTATCTGCCGCCCATTTCAGCAACTCTGAGGGATCACACTCATACGCTTGAAGATTGATGGAGTTCCATTCAAGCAGGATCGCCGGGCTGCAATCGCGGACAAGGCTTGCCGCCCCCGTCAGCACGGACAGTTCAGCTCCCTCAACATCACATTTGATCATGGTAACCCGAGGGCACCCAAGATTCCTCCACTCGCAATCCAATGTGGTCACCTCCACCTGAACTTCAGCGGCTAAGGGCGCACGGCGAGTGTTTTTCATGCCGTCGAAGAGGCTGTCCCGCCGAGAGGACAAACAGAAGGAAGTCTTTCCGACAGCAGCGCCGACAGCCTTAGGGACCAACCGCCAACGATCTCCAAACGGATTGTGTACCACTGTCCGTTGAAGCGAAGGAAGCACATTTGCAGAAGGTTCAAACGCGAGAACACTAACCTCAGGAAACTGCCGCAGAACCGGAACCGACATCAGTCCAATATTACATCCCACATCAAACATCCAGGTTCCCGGTTGGACAAAATGGTTCAAAACGCGAACGTTTGAAGACTCAAAGACGCCCTGCTCACAGGCCGCGCGGAAGCTCTTTGATCCCCGGGTGAAAAACACACGCACTCCAAAGTAAGGGAAAGAGCCTGAGAGGCCCGGCGCATAGCCGTAGACCAGGTATTTTATCCACTGACGTAGGTTCATATGATTGTTCAGTTGAGGCTATCATTGCTCCAAGCAGGATTCGCCCGCTTGTTCTAAAGCCGTTCGAATTCTTGCCGCCTGATGATCCACCGTCCAGGTCCCACACAAGACCTCGTAGTTACGATCTACCAGGGACTGGTAATCAGCCATGTGTGGAAGCACGTCGTTGATGATTTGTTCCGCAGGTCTGTCCAAGTTAGCCTCAACCACCGGATTGAAGCCCAGAATATCTATCAATTCTTGAGGACAGTGCCCGATCATCAAAGCCTTCGATGATATGCACTCAAAATAGCGAAAGGTGGAAGTTTCGACTTCGCCCGCCTGTTCAGGATGGGTGATCGAGCGAGGAAAACACACGACGATTTTTGACTGGCCGTAAGCCGTGACGACGTCGGCATAGGGGACACCACCCACATGGGCCGGAGTCGGATGATGATGGCGATAACCCGCCAGCGTCAGAGGTTCCCGGATACGTTCATGATAGGCTTCGAAAGGGCGACCGATCTCGAGAACATCAATGGGCCGCGAGATGAGGGGAAGCGACGGGTCGAAACCGGCGGGATCGACGGCCTCTGGAAGCCAGCGAAAATCCACAGTGGGCACACGCTTTTGCATCTCCGCCATTGGAACCCTAGCCGAAATGAAGGCAATGTACGGCCTGTTCAGTTCAAACACGCGCTGCCAGTGATCCCAGGTGTAGGGCCACAGATCAAAGCTGTAGGTGACCAAAGTGTGACGCAGCACGTAGGGATAGAATGCATTGCACCACGGATGATTGAGATGGGCAAAGACCGGGACAGGACTTCGCATGAACGATAGTCTGCGGATCCCGATGATGCTGGCCAATTTGGCCATTGCACGGGCTGGCTTCCAACCGAGGGGACTGGTTTGGCAATCCACGCGCTGACGTTCCAAGGCCCTCACCAACATGAGAATGGTGGGACTAATGTGGGGCTCGTGGGATGGAAGGAGAACCTGAAACATTGAGCAAGGAGGCTACGCCCCTCAGATGGTAGTGTCCATATTCGACTACGGTGAACTTTCGGTAACTGCGAAGATATGCTCAAATACATCGTCTAGCGTCTTCGAAATGTCCCAAGAGGGGTAGTGGGTGCGGATTTTGGCGAGGTCGCTGATGTAGCAAATGTGGTCGCCTTCGCGATTTTTGTCGACGTATTCCCAGCGCATGGGTTTGCCGGATAGGGCGGCGATTTTCTCGAAGGCTTCGAGGATGGAGACACTGTTGGCTCTGCCCCCGCCGATGTTGTAGACCTCACCGCAACGTGGGTTTTCAAAATAGGCGTGCATGAAGCGGACGACGTCGAGACTGTGGATGTTGTCGCGGACCTGCTTCCCTTGGTAGCCGAACACGTTGTACTGACGTTCGGCGAGGTTGCACTTGATGAGGTAGCTGAGGAAGCCGTGGAGTTCGACGCCGCTGTGGTTGGGGCCGGTGAGGCAGCCGCCGCGGAGGGCGCAGGTTTTCATGCCGAAGTAGCGGCCGTATTCCTGCACCATGACATCGGCGGCGACTTTGGAGGCACCGAAGAGGCTGTGCTTGCTTTGGTCGATGGGAAAGTCCTCGGTGATGCCGTTGTAGTGGGCGGGGTCTGCGTAGTCCCAGCGGGTGGGGAGTTCAACGAGGGGGAGGGTGTTGGGGCGGTCTCCGTACACTTTGTTGGTGCTCATGTGAACGAAGGAGGCGTTCGGAGCGTGGAGGCGGGTGGCCTCAAGGAGGTTGAGGGTACCGACGGCGTTGGTATCGAAGTCGTCAAAGGGACGGGAGGCGGCGAGATCGTGGCTGGGCTGAGCGGCGGTGTGGACAATATGGGTAGGGCGGAGTGTGGCGAGGCAATCGAGATGTTGAAAACGGGGGTGTTTGGCCTTGAGGCGCTCCTGATTCCAACGTGTATCGCCCTGAGGGCCGAAAAAGTCAGCACGCATGTTGTTGTCGACGCCGTGGATGGTCCAGCCGAGGAGGGAAAAGTAGTCGACGACTTCGGAGCCGATGAGGCCTGAGGATCCGGTGACAAGGAGTTTCATTGGAGCGTGAGCTTGTGAATGGAACCGTTAGGGTTCACTAGGTTGTTTGTGGCAGAAATGCCGTAGTGTGCCAAAACATGGATGTGACCAACCATTTATGCCTCGATCTGAGCCATTCGTTTGTGGAACGGCTGAGCGTTCATGTGATTCATTACACTCGCTTGGTGGAGAGGCGCGAGCACATGGAAAGCGTAATCACACGACACGGGTTGGTTGGTTGCAATCCTGAGTGGATGCTGGAATGGGATCGCGAGGAGATCTTGGACGCTTATGAGGCCGGGAAATGGGGGGAGCCATCCAAGATCACCGCAGGATCGGTTTCTCTGATCCTGAAGCACTTGGCGGTGTATCGAAGAGTACTCGAGCAGCCCGAGAGGCTGCATTTGATTCTGGAAGACGATGTTCTCATTGAGGGCGGATTTGTGAGCAAACTGAAAAAGGCGGTGAACGAATTGCGCACCCCTTGGGACCTCTTCTTCATTGGTCTGGGATGCAACCTTCATGTGCCCTGGTGGAAGCGAAGGCGAGGGAAGACAGTGTACTACAGGGGGTGGAGGCCCGGATGGCTGTGGGGCGGGGGAGGATGTTCACGCTGCACGGAGGCCTATTTGATTCACCCTGACTTTGCCCGGCGGTTGCTGGAGTCTCGGTTTGGAAAGCCGCCCTTTGATCGGCCGATTGATTGGCACTTGAATGCCGCGGGAATGGCGCTGGAAGCGCGGTCGTTTTGGGCAGAGCCGCCGCTGGTGACGCAGGGGGCGTTTGAGTCTTGGCGCAAGGATCCGATTCTAAATCCTGGAGGTCGAGATTGACCGTCTGGGCACCCGGTTCTTACCGGATGGTGTTGGGCGTGGCAATCAGCCAGCGGTTCTGCCCCATGGGCCGGTCCTCTGGGAGAAAGCGGCGCCACCAGGCATTGGGGATGATCTGGCAGTGGTAGCCTGCGTTGGTGAGGAACTCGAGACAGTCGCGCTCCAACTGGACGGAGTGGGTCTCCACGAGGAGGCGGATGTCGGGCCGCTGAAGAAGGGTGGGGCCGCTCTGGAGGACATCGAGTTCGCCGCCGTCCACGTCGATCTTGATGAAGACGGGGCCGGTGGTGGGAATGGTGAGGTCATCGAGGCGGATCGTCTTGCCATCGGTCGTGTCGCTGCCGAGGCGCTGGGTGTGGAGGCTGAGGCGGGGGTCCTGATCGAGGTCGTTGAGGCGGAGGTTGGCGTCGAGGCGGGGGAGATTGGGTGGGTAGGGCTCGATGGCGATGACGTTCTGAAGGCCGGGTGAGCGGAGGAAGAGGAGGGTGAATTCACCGGCGCAGGCACCGACATCGATTGCGGAGTGGCACCCGGCGAGGAGGGAGTGGACGGTGCGGTAGGTTTCTCTCTCCCACAATCCAAAGGCGACTTGGGCTTGGTGGTGAAGATCGAGGTTCAGGACAAGCCCCTTGAAGAGGCCGAGTCGGACGCGGTAGGGGGCTTCTCCCGGGGGCAAGAGGGTGGACTTCAGCTGCTGAAGGGCTTTTCGGAAGGGGGAGGGCACGAGGGGGGAATGAGGAACTTCTGAATGAGGAAATCTGAATGGGGAATGACGAAGGGGAGAGACGATCAGACAGGGGACTTTCAGACAATCAGGTGGTGAGGACTGTAGCCGGGGTCGGTGACCCCGGAGGGTGGTGGATGGGCGAGGTCACCGACAGGATGAAGGAGGCGAGGTTAGCGGGTGCGCTATAGCCGGGGTTGGAGGTTTCTGGTCAGACGTCAGTCTTCAGTCCCAATGCGCTCGACCACTCGTTCCAGCGACTGACCAATTGATGGCGTTGCAGGATCTCAGAGAAGAGCTCCCTGTCGAATTGAGGCAACTCCACGAGATAGACAACCCGTGCGCGATCCTTTGGGCGACCGACGGTCATGGCCATTGCTGCAAGATGCTCGGGCCGAATGACCCGAAGGCGGTGATCGTCCCACTCCATGACCATTGCATCGGCCAATGCCTCCATCTCCAGTCCAGGCGAGGCAGCGAGGAACTGCACGGGATAGTCGCCAATGAGCAATCCTTCTTCGTCGAAAGTGGAAAAGCCGAGTGCGACAAGGCGGGAAAACAGGGGTTCGAGAGTGATCAGCAACGAACTGGCCGGGGGTTCAATGAAAACGAAGACATCAATGTCCCGCGTTGCCAATGGCTCACCGTGAATTCCGGCCGCCGTCGCTCCGCCTATGGCGTACTCCCGCAGGGTGCCTTCCTGATTCAGTTTCTCTAGGACGTCGAAGACGACTTGCATGGTTTCTTGATGCGTTCCATCTCGCGCGTCTTGCGAATTATCGCCCCAATGAGGGCGATTTTCTCAGCCAGTGGCAGGCTTCGCTGCTTAGCACGCCACCGGGGCATTCCCCGAGATGGTTGGGTGGTTGGATCGCTGCTCACGAACAAAACTTCGGTCAAAGGGGGGGGAATGCAACCGCTGGGAAGGGGGGGCAAAATGATGGATGCGGCGAGCAGGAAGGCAGGGAGGGGGCGTGGTGGAATGACGAAACCAGAATCAGGAATGACGAAGGGGAGACGGTCAGACAGGGAGACTTTCAGACAATCAGGTGGGGAGGAAGGCGGAGAGCAGGAGAATGGGGGAGGAATGTAGCCGGGGTCGGTGACCCCGGAGGGTGGGAGGGGTGAGGTCACCGACCTCACCTACAGGTGGGCGTTTGGTTGCGTGAGGGAGAATTCGTTTCAAGTCTCTGGCTTCATGCTGACGCGCGAGACCGTCCAAATCTATGTGGTGCACTACACGCCGCCGGTGGAACGCGGGGAGCACATGCGAGGTGCCGATGGATTGGGGTTGATGAACCGGGTGGGGGAGGATCTGGAGTTTCGCTCGTATTGGGCGGAGCCTGCGTGGGTAAGGCAGGGGGCGTTTGTGTCGTGGACGAAAGCGGAGTGATGCTCTCACGAGCTTTTTTCCGCCAGCGTTTTTCGGTAGAAGGTTTCCAGAGTGCTTGCGAGTTGGAGCCAGTCGAAGGAGGCATCGAGTGTGGGTGAGGATGGGGGCGGACGGGAGGCGAGGCGTTTGGGGAGGTCGGTTTGGGTCAGGCAACTCTTCCATTGGTCCCGTGTGGTGCCGGCGAGGGTGACGTTGGGGTGGTCCTGGCCGAGGCGTGCGATTTCGCCAATGTCGGAGGTGATGACGTGGGCTCCTGCGGCGAGGTAGTCGGCGAATTTGATGGGGAAGCGGCTCTGGTTGAAGGGGGTGTCTTCGAGGGGGAGCAACCCGCAGTCGAGGGCCCTCGCGAAGGAGCGGGCTTGTTCTGGCGAGAGCTCTCCGCAGTAGTCGATCCGGGAGCGGAACTGCCCGGGCAGCGCGTCCACGGCTGCCTCACTCATGCCGCAAAGAGCCAGGCGAGGGGCGGTGTCGGAGGCGGTTTCGGTGCGGAGGGCGTCCACGCACCACTCGAGTTCCGTCTGGGTGCGACCCATGAGACCGAAGTAGAAGGCATCGGGGTGAAGTCCCAATTCTCTCCTTGCGTCGGCTTTGGTTGGATACGCCTGGTCCGGCCAAAAGCCATTGTGGATGATTTCAACCGAGTGTGCGCCTCTTCGTTGGGCTTCTTCGGCGAGGTAGGAGCCGCAGGTGGTCACGGCATCGCTCCAACCAGGCATGCGATGTTCCATCAACTTCACCGCGCGCGGCACCCAACCTTTGCGCAGAGGGAAGAGGGGTATTTTGGGCCAGAGTCCTCCGACCCAAAGATCGTCCCAGTCGTAGATCAGGCATCGGGCGTTCCGGCGATGGATCAATGCGGGCAGGCAACTGCTGGGGAAGGGCTGGAAGACGTGATAGACATCACTTTTTGGAGGCGATGAGCGGATGGTTCGGAGCAGGGTGATGGGGTCGAGATGGACTCGAAAGATGCGTTGGAGCAGCGGAGTCGTCGGGATCAGACGATAGGTGATGCCGTCACGAATCTCCGTTTTCGTGGCTTTGAACGCAGGCGCGTCCAGGGTAATGACCGTGACCTGGTGGCCCAAATGCAGCAGCCCAATGGCCAAATTGTGCCAGCGAAAGTAGGTGCCATGAGGGAACCCGAAACAGGTGAAGAAAGTGATCTTTAGCATGGGCAGAAAGAAGCCATTGGCCGGGCGTGGCCAGGAAAGCAACAGATCGAAATGCTAAGGCGATGAAGGATGTGGCGATGGCTGGATTGAGAACCCGTAGGCGGCGGTCGCTGCATGAACGACCAAGACCACGGCAGAGGTGATGACACCAAACCAGACGACCGACAGAGTCTGACTGAGATCCAGGGTGGCGATGCAGACGATTTGGGTCACGACGAGCACGGAAATGTAGGCTGCCGTGCCCCACCAAAAGACCCACTTTCTGGCCGAGTGCATGGTCCACATGACGCCGCCCATGTAACTCAAGCAGGCCGTCAAAACGACCCATCCGATCTCCTGTGCCAAATCTGAATACTTGTCACCCATGAGCCAAAGGAGCGGCTTTGGAAAGGCGAATCCGACGATTCCGACGGCGACCGAGATGCATAGGGCTGCTGAAAAGATCTGAAGATACCGGCGTGGCAGAAGGCTGCGCGATACACTTGCGATGTAGGGTTCAATGAACACCGCATTGAAGGCGCCGAGCATCAGGAAGATCTGGCCAACGCGCCCCAGTGCGGTCACTTCTGCGATGTTTTGACTGGATCCAAAAATGGCAATCAGCCCAATCAAGATCTGACTCTGAAGGGCGCCAAATACAAGCCCCGGCATCAAGGGGGTGAGGTAGCGCCACATTTCGACATTGTAGCCAGGCACACTCTGCTCGGGTTCGTTGATGTAGCTTCGGGACGAGTGGCGATAGCATAGTCCAGTGTAGCCGAGGGAGAGGGTGGAGAGCAGGGCCGCTGCCCAGGCGGACAAGAAGCCTGTGGCGTAAAGAGCGGCGCAGAAACTGAATCTGAGAACGGCACCTTGGATCTTGGGAGAGTAGTACTTCTGTAGAGAACGGTTTACCAAGAGAGGAGCCCCATACATGGTCCAACCTTGGAAGAACACGCCGAGTGCGACGGAACCGAAGAGCAGGACCTTGATGAGCGGCGGCCAGGGCTGATGCCATGTGATGAGCCAAAATGCGATGGCGGCGCCGACCAGGACGACGATTTGAAACTTTGTTCGCCAGTATCTGGCCGAGCGCACATAGCCTCCGAGAACGTTTGGATTCTTCCCCTCGGATCCGGCCAAAGCGACGATGGAGCCGGTGAATCCAAGATCGACCAGCTGATTGACTGTCGCCTGAAATGCGAGCGCAATCCCAAACATGGCGAACTGATCGACGGTGAGCCAGCGGATGAGGCAGAAACCCGTGATCAAGCTCAAGAGCTGGACCGAAGGCTGGCCCAGCAAAAAGGCCACCATCGGCTTTTTCCAACGAATGAGCCGAGACCTCAGCTTGGTTGATGAGTCCACCATGGTCGGAGCCGAAACCGGCTGTGCGATGAGTCGTGGGCAATAGTTTCTCCAATCCAAAATATTGGACGCTCAACAATGCCTGCCCACGGACTCGGACCGAGGTCCCGGCAGGCACGGTCTCAATTGAGCCTGAGTAAGTCGGTCCTGTGGTCCTTCGCCCACTGGCAAGTTTCTTCAACAATGGTTTGGATTGACCGCCGGGACCGCCAGGATGACCGAGAGAAGAGTCGGCTGCAGTCTGCGATGAACAGGCGCAGGTCGGCGGGTCTCGTCTAGGAGATGGAACTCATCTCGATTTTGGCACCTGTGGCTTCCTGGCACAGGCTGGTCAGTTCGAGCAGGGAGACGCTGTTCTTGCAACCCCCGGCCACATTGCCGACCCAGCCTTCCCAGGCGTCGAAGTCTCGGACCTGCTGCTCCATGAGCTCACAGAGATCGGCCACATGGAGCACGTCGCGCACTTGTTTCCCGGTGCCGCCGTAGCCGATGTAGCTCAGTTTGCTGCCAAACAGGTGGGCTTTGACCCAGTGCGCCACGACGCCTTGATCCACCTTTCCAAACTGCCAAGGCCCGGCGACAACTCCACACCGGTTCACGAGCGCAGGGAGGCTGTATGCGGCGCGATATTCCTCAATCAGGTGCTCGGCGGTCAGCTTGGTGCATCCGTAGAGTGAGCGCGCTCCCTGCATGGCGACTCTCTCGCTCACGCCAGCAGAAGTGATGCCTGGCGTGCCTTCGTCGCACCACTGGAAGCGTGTTTCGTGCTCTTCAAAAGGGTGGCCTTCCAGAGTGGCGATGGGATAGACCCGGCTGGTGGAGAGGAACAGGAGCTTGGCTCCGTTGCGCCGGGCGAACTCGAGGCAATGGTAGGCACCGGTGACATTCGTCTGAAACAGGTAGTCCGCCGATCCGTCCTGTCCGGCGAGGACGGACGGCTCGGCGCTGCATTCGATCAGGAAGTCGAAGGTGCTATGGGGGAAGTCTGAGGGTTGGCGAATGTCGCCATGGTGAAACTGTACACCCGCCGCGTGAAGGCGTGGGAGGTTGAGTTCGGATCCCCGGCGGTAGAGGTTGTCCATGCAGACGATCTCTGCGTCATCGAACGCCGATTGGAGATGAAGAGCGAGGTTCGAGCCAATGAATCCGGCTCCACCTGTGATGAGGATGCGCAGGGCCATCAGACGGGCGGGTTTAAATTGGCAGCGTAAATGTCCTCGAACACGTCATCGAGCGTTTTGGTGATGTCCCATGAGGGATAGTGCGCCTTCATTTTTGACAGGTCACTGATGTAGCAGATGTGGTCGCCCTCGCGATTTTTGTCGACGTACTCCCAGCGCATGGGTTTGCCGGATAGGGCGGCGATTTTCTCGAAGGCTTCGAGGA
>CAXBNA010000009.1:0-58162 GCA_963976915.1 uncultured Verrucomicrobiales bacterium | reverse complement strand
GGGGAGGCGGAGTGATGAAAGCCGCGTTTCAGCCCAAGATCGAGCACGCGACCCTTTCGGGAGTGGTGCGACTTGGTGTGGTGGTGATGCTGATGATTTCGATCGGTGCGCCCTGGGCTTTTTTGCAGACGGCGGCCTGGGTAAGCATGGCGGTTCACTACTCCGTGCGGGAGGGGTCGATTGTGTCGGGCCTCAGCCAGACCTTTGATGGAGATCATCCGTGCAAACTCTGCCAAGCGGCGGCCAAGGGCGTGACGCAGCAGCAGGAGCCTGAAACGAATGTGCCGACGGTCCAAAAGATCCACCTCATTCTGACGGTGCGATCGATCACCATTTCGAAACCTCTGGGCATCGCGCTGGAGATTCCAGATGAGAGGCGAGCGGTCCGGATGACGAAGATGCCTGATCTGCCGCCTCCGAAAGGTGGCGCTGCATTGCAACACTCCTGAATCCACCCATCTGCGGCCTGAATGCCGTGAAGATGTGGTCGTCATCATGGCTGATGTGCCCTTCGTGGGGGCAAATTAACATCGGTCAGGTTCCCTTGAAGCCGCGCTGCGCAATGGCGCTCGCTCGTGTTTCACCCATCTCAATCCACTTTTCAGTCTCATTTTTTTCATGAAATTCTTCGTTCGTATTCTCGCTCTGTCCGCGATGGGCATGGCTGCTTTTCCTTCTTTCGGTCAAACATCGACCCACGCGGGTCATTCCCATGATCACACCCTTTCTCAAGCTCTGGGCAGTCCCATGTCCATCATGGGCGAGCATGTACATGAGAAGGGGGAGTGGATGCTCTCCTACCGATACATGTTCATGGACATGGACGGCATGCGTGCCGGAAATGACGGCGTCTCTGCCCAACAGGTTTTTGCCAGTCCGTATGCCGTCACGCCCGAGCGCATGACGATGGACATGAGCATGGTGGGCGTGATGTATTCTCCCACGGATCGATTCACCCTGATGGCAATGTTTCAATACAAGTCGTTGGAGATGGATCACCTGATCAATCCAGCGGCAGGTCCGCTGCTGGCGCTCAATGGCGGGTCCAATCGGTTTACGACCCGGTCAGAGGGCTTCGGGGACATCGTTCTCTCGGGCCTGTACAAACTGCACAGCACGGACTGCTTCCAATGGCTGGCGGGGTTGGGTTTGAGCCTGCCAACCGGATCGATGGGCGAGCAGGACATCGTTCCGGGTCCAGGCGGATTGATTCCCCGGCAGCTGCCAGCCGCGATGCAGCTGGGGTCTGGAACGGTGGATTTTCTCCCCTCGATGACGGTGACGCAGCATTATGATGCGTGGATGCTGGGTGCCCAGGCGCGCGGCGTGATTCGGACAAACGATGGGACTCACGGCTACAGGTTTGGCAACCGTCTTAATCTGGACCTTTGGGGCGCTTGGTCCCCACTGCGCTGGTTCAGTGTGACGGCGGGCGTGGGCTACGGATACGAGGGGAGTCTTCGTGGCGGTCAGGCGGGAGTGGCGACGAATGTTCTGTTTCCACCGGGGATTCCATCCGTCCCGACGGCGCAAAGCGCGAACTATGGCGGGCAGCGCATTGATGCGATCCTCGGCCTGAATTTCGTCATTCCGCAAGGCATGCTTCGGGGGAATCGACTTGGGATTGATTTGCGGCTGCCGATGTATCAGAACCTGAACGGCGTCCAGTTGGAAACGGATTACACCCTTACGGCGGGTTGGTCCTGGGCCTTTTAGGGATTGAATCGCTGAAGCGGAATCGTTTGGGCGGAGTTGGCGATAGTTCGCCCTCCGCCCTTTCGTTTTCAGCCCCATGGGTTCGCAAAAGTTGTGTTGGGTGGTGTGTCTGTTCGTCGTGGGGACGAACCTGCGGGCGGTAGATCGACCCAACATCGTGCTGATGATGGCGGATGACTTTGGGTATGAGTGCGTGAGGTCCAATGGAGGGGAGTCCTATGAGACGCCGCAGTTGGATCGGATGGCGGAACGGGGGATGCGGTTTGAGAACTGCCATGTGCAGCCCATCTGCACGCCGACGCGAGTGCAATTGATGACGGGCATCTACAACGTGCGGAACTACACGCGTTTTGGAGAACTGGATCCGAAGGCCACGACCTTTGGCAATCTTCTGAGTGGTGCCGGCTACGCGACGGGCATCTGTGGAAAGTGGCAACTCGGGCATGACGAAGGGCTGCCCGAGCACTTTGGATTTCATGAATCCTGCCTCTGGCAGCACACGCGGCGGCCAGCCCGGTATGCGAACCCTGGGTTGGAGTACAACGGTGAGCCCCGTGATTTTTCGAATGGCGAGTATGGGCCGGAGTTGGTCAACGACTGGGCTTTGGACTTCATTGATCGGCACCGAGGTGGGCCGTTTTTCCTGTACTACCCAATGATCCTGACACACGATCCCTTTCAGCCCACGCCGGACAGCGACGACTGGGATCCAAAGGCGGCGGGGGAAAAGGTGAATCGCAACCCATCTCACTTCGCCGACATGACGGCGTTCATGGACCGAATGGTGGGCCGGGTTTTGGAAAAACTGGATGCCTTGGAGATTGGGGATGACACGCTGGTGATTTTTCTCGGTGACAACGGCACGTCAGTGGCGATCGAGTCGCAGTTTCAAGGTGAGGTCTATGGTGGAGGCAAAGGTACCAGGATGGCCCGAGGAACGCATGTGCCCTTGATCGTGCGATGGCCAGCGAAAGTGGCCGCGCGTCAGGTGTGCCGCGACTTGATCAACAGCACCGACTTTTTGCCGACCCTCTGCCAAGCGGCGGGTGTGGAAGTGCCGGGCGGGCTTCAAATTGACGGGCATAGTTTTTTGCCCCAGCTCCAGGGGGAAGCGGGACGATCACGCGAGTGGACGTATTGCTGGTACGCCCGGAATGGAGGGGCTGAGGCGGAGTTTGAGTATGCGATGAGTCTCGGTCACAAGCTGTATCGAGACGGAAGCTTTTACGATTTGAAGGCAGATCCTTTCGAGACGACGCCGCTGCCGATGGACGTGCTGGCGACCGATCAAGCCGCTGCTGCGCAGATGCTGAGTGGTGTGTTGGAGCAGTTTGCCGATGCGAGGCCAGAGCACTTGAGAGTGAAGTTTCCGCCGGTGAAAATTCCCTCCCAGATGAAATCATTCAAAAAGAAAACTTCCATTCCCGGCGCAGAGTAACCTCCCTCGAACCTCCCATGAAAACGCTCTTTCATTCACTCGTCGCGGCCTGCATGGCGGTCGGATCGTTTCACGTCCCAGCGTCGACTTTTGGGGCCGATGCTGAAGTCCCGCCCAAGCCCAATTTTCTGTTCATTCTCTGCGATGATCTTGGTTATGGGGATCTTCAGTGCCTGAACGCGGAAGGGAAGATCCCGACGCCCAACTTCAACCGCCTCGCGCGGGAGGGAGTCATTTTTACGGATGCGCATTCCAGCTCGTCGGTTTGTACGCCAACTCGTTACGGGGTCCTGACGGGTCGCTACAATTGGCGTTCCAAACTTCAGAGCAGCGTGCTGGGCGGATTGAGCCCGCGTTTGATCGAAAAGGACCGGATGACGGTCGCCTCGTTCCTCAAGAAGGCCGGTTGTCACACGGCTTGCATTGGGAAGTGGCATTTGGGAATGGATTGGGCGCTGAAGGGCGGTGCGGCCGTCAATGAGCTGTCGATCGAATCGCCGGATCAAGTGTGGAATGTGGATTTTTCCAAGCCGATCTTGAATGGGCCCAACAGCGTTGGTTTCGATTACTACTACGGGATCAGTGCGTCGCTGGACATGGTGCCCTACACCTACATTGAGAATGATCATGTGGCCGCACTGCCGGACGAGGAAGGGGAGTTTCTGATGATGGAGGGCAAGGAAGGCCGCTTCACGAGGAAGGGACCTCGGGCAGCCAGTTTTGATGCCGCGAATGTTCTTCCGGATCTTACGGCGAAGGCGATAACCTACATAAAGGAGCGGGCGGAGGACGCCAAGAAGGGCCAGCCATTTTTCCTCTATCTCCCCTATGCTTCGCCCCATACTCCGATCCTTCCCATGTCGGATTGGCAGGGCAAGAGCGGGCTGAATGCGTATGGCGACTTTGTGATGCAGAACGACGATTGCGTGGGGCAATTGCTTGCCACCTTGGATGAGTTGGGTTTGGCGGAAAACACCATGGTGGTCTTCACCAGTGACAATGGTTGCTCGCCCCAAGCGCAGTATCAGGAACTGTTGCCGAAGGGGCACAATCCGAGTCACGTCTTCCGTGGTCACAAAGCGGACATTTATGATGGGGGGCACCGCGTGCCGTTCATCGTTCGTTGGCCGGCCCGTGTGAAGGGTGGAGCGACGAGCAAGCGGTTGGTATGCCTGACGGACTTCATGGCCACGGCGGCTGATGTCATTGGCGAGGCGCTTCCAGCGACAGCGGCGGAGGATAGTTTCAGTTTTCTCCCTGTGCTGACAGGGAAGGCGTCGGGGCCCAAGCGGGATGTCATCGTGCATCATTCAATCAATGGGTCCTTCGCGATTCGCCAAGGACGCTGGAAGCTCAATCTCTGTCCGGGTTCCGGTGGTTGGAGTGCGCCTCGCCCTGGGAAGGATGACTTGAGTGGGTTGCCGCCGGTCCAACTGTATGACCTGAGTGCGGACATCGGTGAAACCAAGAATCTGCAAGCGGAGCAGCCGAAAGTGGTGGCCAGGCTGACCCAACTTCTGGAGCGTTATGTGGCGGAGGGGCGGAGCACTCCGGGCAAGCGGCAGGCGAACGCGGTGGAAGTCCAGATTTTCAAGGAGATTCCAGCGCCGAGCGGGAAGAAGAAGAAGTCATGAGGCGTTGGTCCTCCTCATGCGCCTTCGATCCTTTCTCCTCTCCTTCGCTGTGACTGCCATCGCCTCCATATCGTCGGGACAGACGATTCGAGTGGGCATCATCGGGCTCGACACGTCTCACGCAGCCGCGTTCACCCAAGTCCTCAATACAGACCCGCAACCACCGGAAGTGATGGGCGCGCGGGTCGTGGCTGCGTATCCGCAGGGGAGCAGGGACATTGAGTCGAGCACGAGCCGGGTGCCAGAACTGACGGAGAAAGTGAAGGCCCACGGGGTGCAGATCGTCGACTCCATCGATGCCTTGCTGGATCTGGTGGATGTGGTGCTGCTTGAGAGCAACGACGGGCGTCCACATCTCGAGCAACTGCGCCCGTGCTTGGAGGCCGGGAAGCCAACCTTCGTGGACAAACCGGTGGCTGGATCGCTGGCCGATGCGATCAAGATTTACGAAGAGGCGGCGGAGGCCCGTGTGCCTGTCTTTTCGTCATCATCGCTGCGTTTTGGTTTCGACACCCAGGAGGTGATGAAAGGTTCCATTGGTGCGGTCAAGCACGCGGAGACCTATTCTCCCGCGAGTTTGGAGCCCCATCACCCGGATCTTTTCTGGTATGGGATTCACGGTGTTGAAGCGCTCTTCTCATTGATGGGCCCTGAGTGTGAAACCGTTCAGCGGGGTAAGACCGAGGACGGCCGGATCGAGGTCAAGGGTACTTGGTCAGGGGGCCGGACCGGTGTCTTTCGTGAAGCGGCGGCTACCGACAAGCCGAAATTTGGCGGTCTGGCGCGGGGAGAAAAGGGGGAGGCCAAGGTGGGTTCCTTTGATGGCTACGAGCCGCTGCTGCATCGGATCATTCACTTTTTCAGAACCGGACAGACTCCGGTGAAGCCCGAGGAGACACTGGCGATTTACGCATTCATGGAGGCGGCCGATGAGAGTGTCCGTCGTGGTGGCGCCGAAGTGAAACTCTCTGAAGTGATGGAGGCCGCGCGGACGCGTCCGTGAGTTTTCCGCATCTTTCTTTCAACGATTGCACGTTCTTATCGTCAGAATGCATTGCGGCATTTACCAACCCCCAGCCGCGAAAAAAACGAACCATGAAAACCCTCAATGCGAAAACCTGGACCTGCGCCACTGCGATGCTCTTCATCGTCGGATCGGGTCTGACCCAAGCCAAAGACGAAGTCTCCCCAAACGTTAGCCCTGCGGATTTTGAAAGTCAGCTCAAACGTGACAACTCCCTGTTGCCCAAGGGAGGCCAGTTGCAAATGAGCTACGCCGATGTTGTGGAGCGAGTGCTTCCAAGCGTCGTGACGATTTTCTCATCGGCGCCGATGGAGGTGCCCGACGCGCAGGACATCCCGCCGAATCTGCGACCGTACTTCTACCGCTTCTTCGGCATTCCCGATGACGAGGTGGACCAGTTTGAAGACAATCCGAATCCACGCCGCCGGGTGCCTCGTGAAGCTCCCCGCCAGCGGGGTGTCGGATCTGGCGTGATCATCAGTGCGGATGGCTACATCCTGACCAACAACCACGTCATTGAAGAGTCTGACAAAATTGAAGTGGCTGTGGATGGAACCGGAACCACGAAGACTTATGAGGCCAAGGTGATCGGCACCGATCCTCTGTCTGACGTGGCCTTGATCAAAATCCCCGCCAAGGGACTCACACCTGCCGTGATTGGCAACAGCACGCAGCTTCGAGTGGGTGACATCGTGCTGGCCGCAGGTGCTCCCATGGAGTTGAATCTCTCCGTCACGCAGGGCATTGTCAGTGCCCTCGGTCGCAGTGGTGTGGGGATTTTGGACCGCGGCCGCATGGGCGGTTATGAGGACTTCATTCAAACCGATGCCTCCATCAATCCGGGCAACTCGGGTGGACCTCTGGTCGATGCCATGGGCCGGCTCGTGGGCATCAACACCGCCATCCTCTCGCGCTCCGGCATGAACGCGGGCATTGGCTTTGCGATTCCGATCAACATGGCACTGAACATCGTGGAAGATCTTCTGGATGATGGTGCTGTGCAGCGCGGTTATCTGGGTGTGCAGATCCGTGACCTTCAGTCCGAAGACTTGGAGATCTTTAAACTGGATGATCGGGCAGGTTCTCTGGTGAGCACTGTCGTGGGAGGCTCTCCTGCCGAGCAGGGCGGCATTCAGGTTGGCGACATTGTGGTCGGCGTGAATGGCGCGAAGGTGGAGAACACGGCGAAGCTTCGCAACATCGTGGGTGCCATCAAGCCGAACACCAAGGTGCCGGTCGAAGTGCTGAGGGACGGGCGTGCCATGTCGTTGGAGATTACCCTCGGAACTCTGGATCAAGACGCCATTGCGGCTGCGGGCTCCGGCGGAGGTCCAAAGGCCGCCTCGCCGAGCGGCATCGTGGCTGTCGTGGATGGTGTCAAAGCGCAAAGCGTGAACGCGGAGCTTCGTGAGAAATTCGGAATTCCAGATGACGTCTCCGGCGTTGTCGTTGTCGAGGTCGACCGGGAAAGCACCGCTGCAGCCATGGGTATTCAGGAGGGCGACGTGATCACCCAAGTCGACAAGGAAGACGTGTCGAACGCGAAGGATGCCAAGAAGTTGGCGGACCAAGCGGAGAAGACCGTCCTCCTCCGCGTCTATCGTGACGGCGACACGATGCTGTTCATGGTTGGCAAATCCTAACCTCACGCTATAGATCAGATCCATTGATCCACCCCGCTGCCGATGGTTTGCGGGGTGGATTTTTTTTGAATCGGCACCTCACCTCTTCATCCATGAGTTCGACCGCTCGTTTGGAAGCCATCGCCAGAATCGTGGTAGCCGATGTCTTGCGCTCATTGCCGCTCGAATTGAGGGAGGTGGCTCAACGATGCCAGATCGTTTACGAGGGAGTGGCGTCTGATCCAGAGGACGAGGGACTTTTGGGACTGTTCACCGGATGTTCGCTATTGGACGGATCTCCGGAGGGCCCCGGGGAGTTTCCGGTCATCACCCTTTTTCTTCGGGAAATCTGGGAGATGTCGGAAGGAGTAGAATCGGTGTTCCATGAAGAGGTTCGAGTCACCTATCTGCACGAACTTGGCCACTACTTGGGTTGGGATGAAGAAGAAATCGAGATTCGCGGCCTCGCTTGAGGAGTGGGGATTGCGCGACACTGCAGGCCCTGATAGCGTTCCAGTTAACGGCAGAACATGCATTGGTACTACGACAACGAAGGCACTGCGGAGGGACCCCATGACGATGAGGTCATGGCTGCGTATTTGAAGGAGGGTCGGGTGACGCTCGAGACCCTGATTTGGCAGCCGGAATTGGAGACGTGGGCTGAAGTCGGTGTGACCAAGCCTGTTTGGGCAGAGAAGGCGTCCAAGCCGAAATCCAAGACGGCTTCCGTGCTTTCGAAGCTGACAGGTGGCATTCCGGCTCAGAAGTCGGCATCATCCAAGGCCCAAAGCGCGGAGGAAGGGACCGACCGCCGATCACCGACACCCCTAGCTCCGAGTGGTCCTTCTCAAGACGCTGCCAAGGGCGAAGGCATGTTGAAGCGCCTGTTTAAGTTTGGACGAAAGAAAAACTGAGGTAAGGGGAATGGAGTCCACTGCGACCAAAACGCCTGCACAAAAAAACCGCGACCGTCCAAGGGACGATCACGGTTGATGTGGAAAGTTGGACTGAAAATCCGATGGTACTTAGAAGCCTGATCCACCGCTTTTGGCGAGGAAGTTCAGGGCGAGGGCAGCAACGGAGAGAAGGAAAACGAGCCAAGCAAGAGCCATAATCTAGAGAGTGAGTTGAGGATTCAGTTCAATTTGAGAACAACCGCTATTGGAGAACTTCGTTGGACTCGGCGATCGTTTGATGCTTGGCGAAGCTGTTGGTCCAGACGCCGGTGACTGGATTCTTGGTTTCCCAGTCCACGGGCTGATTGGCGGGAACCATGATGGGCGAGCTGACGCCTGGTTCAGCACTGACGACGGCGTCGCTGCCCATCATTTGGACGAACATAAGCACGACCGAGAGGATGGCGCAAATCACGGAGAGCGGCATCAGGCCAGCCTCAGGATCCTTCTCCTCGTAAAATTGCTGTGAATCAGTCGGAGCTGCACGCTTGGCTGGAGAGCTCGGAGGAGCACCCACGCTTGGGCGTGCCATTGGCTGAGTGCCGGGCTGAAGCTTGACGGTCGCTTTGGGCAGAGCGGCCGTCTTGCCACCTGCTGCAAGGGGTGCCGTTCCGCTGCCTGTTGGACGCGGCGCGGCCATTGGAGGACGGCCAGCGGCCAGTGGAGCCGTGGTGGCACCCGTCTCGACGCGTGGAGGTGCGGCCGGACGCGGGGCTCCAGGAGGCATCGTGGCTGCGGGAAGGCCGGCTTTGGGTGCCGTTGGAGGAGGGCCGCCTGCGGTTGGTGGCCGGGGGGCTGCAGGAGGTGCCGGCGGAGCCGCCCGGGGAGTGGGAGCCGAAGGTGGTGGTGGAGCCGAAGGTGCCATTGTGGAGGCGGCCACAGGAATCGCGGACGTGGTGTTCCGGGAAGGTGGTGGCATCGGAGCCGGAGGAAGCTTGACGGGTGCTGTCGCTGAGCGGGGAGCCGGAGGAGGCAGCGGAGCCGAAGGCAGTTGAACAGGCGCTGTAGCCTTCTTTGCTGATGGCGGACGCACTGAAGAGGTCGTCGACTTGGGTGGAACACCCCCCGTGGCTGGATTGACGGGTGCGGTGGACTCACGAGGCTGTGTGACACCAGCACCGGGACGGGCACGGAGGGTGATCCGCACGGTTTCCTTCTTCAGCGGAACGGCGGCGGTTTTCGGCGTCGTTGCTTGCGGCGGTGTGGGCTTCTCGGGTTCGCTCATGATAAAGTGGGTGGGGCATAAAATGCCAGAAGGATACTTTTAGCGAGAAGTGACTCTGTGCGTCAATCCTCTTTTCGGCCATTTGGGGCGGAAACCAAAGATTTTGGGCCCAATTGCCCTCTCAAGGGCTTGCAGTTGCATTTGCTGGAGTTTTGCCCGAAGAATGGCGGCTTTTCCCGGTTCAGTCGGACTGGAATTTATTGAATATGAAAGTTTTGGTCACAGGCGGAGCCGGATTCATCGGTTCTCACACGGTGGAGCGCCTGCTCCAGAAGGACGGTGCAGAAGTGACCGTGCTGGACAGCTTCAATGACTACTATGCGCCTGAGATCAAGCGTCAGAACATTGCTGCGGTTGCGGATCGGATTCGATTGGTTGAGGGCGACCTGACGGACCCTGCGGTGGTGGACGAAACTTTTGGCCGCGATGGATTCGACACGGTGATTCATCTCGCCGCCCGTGCGGGGGTACGTCCTTCGATCCAATCGCCAGAGCTCTACATCGACACCAACATCAAGGGCACGTTCCATCTTTTGGAAGCGGCGCGTCGGACGAAGACCCCTCGTTTTGTCTTTGCCAGCAGTTCATCCGTTTATGGAGTGAACAAAAAAGTGCCATTTGCCGAGGTGGATCCCATTCTTCAGACGATCAGCCCCTATGCGATGACCAAGATGGCAGGCGAGCAGATGTGTTCGAACTATTCCCACCTTTACGGCATGCGGACGGTCTGCCTGCGGTTCTTCACGGTGTATGGACCCCGGCAGCGACCTGACCTGGCCATTTCCAAATTCACCCGCTTGATCGAGGACGGGCAGCCGATCGACAAGTATGGCGATGGGAGCACTCAGCGGGATTACACCTTCGTTGCCGACATTGTGGACGGAATCATTGGAGCCGCGAACTATGAGGGCGAGCCCCTTTGTGACATCTTCAATCTTGGGGGCTCCCAAACGGTGTCTCTCAATGACATGATCGCGACCATTGAGGAAGCGGTGGGCAAGAAGGCCCAAATCAATCCGATGCCCGAACAACCTGGCGACGTGCCGTTAACATCCGCGGATGTGTCCAAGGCGCGGCAACATCTCGATTTCAATCCGACCACGGATATTTCGACGGGAATTCCAAAGTTTGTCGAGTGGTTCCGGGAGATGCGTGCAAAGGGCTTGCCTTGCTAAATTTGGCCGTTCTCAAGGCGCTGGTTTGGGGTTGTTTTGGAGCCGCATTGGTCCATGCGGAAGACTTTCCAAGCTTGTCTCTTGCATGAGTCGATGGCCTCGCCGAAATGCAGCGCATGTCTGTTGGAATCTATCGCCCATTGAGCCTCGCGCAGGTGCGGGAGTGGCGTGATCAGCTGGATGCGGCGGGTCATCGTCTCGTGCTGACAAATGGCTGTTTTGATCTCATTCACCCCGGCCATGTCCGCTACTTAACCCAGGCGAGAGCGCTTGGGGATGTGCTGGTCGTGGGGTTGAATTCTGATGCCTCGGTGAGTGAATTGAAGGGTCCCACCCGTCCCGTGACGCGGCAGAAGGATCGCGCCGAGGTGCTGGCGGCGCTGCGCTGTGTCGATGGCGTCGTCATTTTTGATGAGCTTCGCGCCACCAACCTGATCCGCGAAGTTCGCCCGCACATTTACGCGAAGGGGGGCGACTACACGGTGGATTCGCTCAATCCCGAAGAGCGTGAGGCTCTGGAGGAAGCGGGTACGAAAATCGAGATTCTGCCGCTCGTGGCGGGTCGCTCGACCACGGACACCCTGCGGCGTCTCCAAGGTGAGGGGCCTGCGAGTGAGGGTCTTCGGCTGGGCGTTCTGGGTTCCGGTGTGGGTTCCAATTTCAAAGCCTTGCTGAAGGCCATCGACAAGGAATTGCTGGAAGCGGAAGTGGCCGTCGCCATCTCCGATGTGGCGGACAGTGGGTTTCTGCAAGTGGCGAGGGATTGGAGCGTCTCTGCCATCCACGTGGATCCGGGCGAGGGCAAGGCAGGCTTGAGCGATGCCGCTTTGAAGGAGATCACCGAGCATCTGGATCGGGCCAATGTGGACGTTGTGGTTCTCACCGGGTTCATGCGCATTCTGCGTGAGCCTCTGCTGGGTGCCTACAAGGATCGGATTGTGAATGTGCATCCTTCCTTACTGCCGAAATTCAAGGGGGCAAATGCCCCTCAAATGGCCATCGATGAAGGAGAGCTGGAATCCGGATGTACCGTCCATTTGGTGACGGAAGAGATCGACGGGGGACGCATTTTGGCGCAAACGACCGTGCCTGTGCTTGTGGGCGACACGGCACCGGAACTGCATGCGCGGATCAAGCTTGAGGAGCATCAATTGCTTCCGCAGGTGTTGGCAGAGTGGGAATCCAGGGGACTGCCGAGGAGGGCTGCGGCGACCGCATGAGCAAAGGGTTCGATTTTCAAATGCTCAACCTTCAGCAGCGGGAGGCCGTCGGAACCATCGATGGGCCTGTGCTGATCCTTGCTGGAGCTGGAACGGGAAAAACACGCGTCATCACCGCGCGGATCTCCCACATGATCAATCGGGGCATCGCACCGGAACGAATTTTGGCCGTGACCTTCACGAATAAGGCGGCCAATGAGATGCGGGAGCGGGTGAAGGGCATGATGCCGGATGGAAGTGGCCGCAAGGTGGTCCTGGGCACCTTCCACGCCTTCTGCGTTCGACTCTTGCGGGAGTTCGCCGAGCACCTGGGCTACAAAAAGAACTTTGTGATCTACTCGCAGACGGAACAATTGGCGGTGATCAAGCGGGTACTGCCGACGCTTCTCGGCAAGGAGGAGTCCTTGGATCCCAGTGTGGCGCTCAGTCGAGTGAGCGGTGCCAAGAACAATCCCGGATCCGCAGGCGATCCCGAGGAGTCCCTCGATGCGGCCATCGCAAAGCAGTATCAGGAAGAGCTCGTCGCGCTGAATGCAATGGACTTCGATGACCTTCTCATCTTTGGAGTTCAGTTGCTCGAGGAGCACGCCGATGTACGGGCGATCGTTCAGCAGCGGCATGAGTACGTGATGGTGGATGAATTCCAGGACACCAACTCGACGCAGATGCGCCTGTTGCGGGCCCTTGTGAAGGATCCCTACAACGTCTGCGTGGTGGGCGATGATGACCAGAGCATCTACGGCTGGCGGGGAGCGGAGATCACGAACATCACGGAGTTCGAGCGGTTCTTTCCGAATCCGCACGTCATCAAGTTGGAGGAGAATTATCGATCCACGACGCCAATTCTGCACACGGCCAACAGCTTGATCAAAAACAATGCCGGGCGTCGGCCGAAGACCCTGTGGAGTCGCAATCCGGGGCGCGAACGCATTCGCCTAATCGCCACTCAGGATGACAAGGAAGAAGCCGGCATGATTGCCAAGGAGATCGAGACCGAACATTTTTCCAATGGCGTGTCCTACGACGACTTTGCGATTCTTTTCCGCACGAACGACCAATCGCGTGTGTTGGAGCAGAATCTTCGACAGCGGAAGATTCCGTATCGTGTGGTGGGTGCCCGCAGTTTCTTTGATCGGCGCGAGGTGAAGGACATCCTCTCTTATCTCAAAGTCCTCATCAATCCACACGACGACGTCTCCCTCTCGCGAATCATCAACGCCCCGGCGCGTGGCATCGGCAAGGGGGCGATCGGTGTCGCACGTGAACATAGCATCGAGCGGGGCTGCAGCCTGTGGGTGTCGTTTTGTGCGCCCGACTTGCGGCAAAAGCTGCCAGCGAAGGCGAGGGAAGCCATTGCCGATTTCACGGCCATCATTGATCGCTATGCGGAGTCGGCCAACACGAAGGGGACGGTGCTGCGGCAAATGACGGAGCAGTTGATTCACGAGACAGGATACATGGAGCACCTCAAGAAGGCGGCCAAGGAGCCCGAGGATTACGCTTCGTGGGAAACCGGCATCAAGGATCTGCTTGGCAACATCGAGGCCTTCGACGAACGGGATCGCGCCAAGGGCCTTGCCGGGTTCATCGATGAAGTCACCCTCAACGATGATCGTGAGGACAAAGACGACATCGAGAAGAAGAAGGGCGTCTGTCTCATCACGATGCACGCATCCAAGGGGTTGGAGTTCCCCATGGTCTATCTTCCCGGTGTGGAACAGGGCATTCTCCCGCACAAACGCTCCCATGAGGAAGGTCGTGTCGATGAAGAGCGTCGCCTCTTCTACGTGGGCATCACCCGTGCGAAGCAAAAACTCACGCTCAGTTGGGCGCGCTACCGGATGAAGTGGGGGCAGAAACAAACCTCACTGCCGAGTCCCTTCCTTCGCGAGTTGGATATGGAGTATGTTGATGACGTGGACTACACCCAGCACATGAAGGAACCTGTGGCCAAGGAAGATCACGCGAACTTCTTTGCCGGGCTGAAGAGCATGCTGGCGGGCGATCCGGAGTGAGGCTGCGGCGCACGGAATTCATTTCGCGCACGGCCGTGGGTTCGTTTTTGTACGTTCATCCTGATCGGCTAAACCCTCGACTCCAACGGTTTGGGGTGTGTGGAAGATGGCTTGTCACTCGGGTGCCGAAGGGTCGAGAGAGTGTCGCTCGTGAACGCAGGCTGAAGCCTGAGACTACTTTCCCTTTGGAAACAGGATGCGCTTCAGGATGAGGGCGAGCAGGACGGCGCTGGCGAGGACCCACCAGCGGGAGCGGGCGATGAATTCCTCGTGCTGTTTTTCGCGCTCGAGGAGGGAAACCTCGGGCTCCTTCGTTGGGGGCTCCGGTTGCTCCGGCGCGGGTGCCTCCGCGACGGCGGCGATGCTGGGGGCTGCGGCTGGAACGGCGAATGGGCGACTGGTTTCTCCGGGAAAGAGCACTTGGGGGCGGCGCTCGGGTTTACCGTCGATGCTGTTGAGGAGGATGAGGCTGGTGTTTGCGTTTTGGCCAAACTGGATTTCGAAGGGCAGTGATTCGCCCGTGGTTTCAGGGAGGCTGCCTTCCATCGTGGCGAGGATGTGGACCTCGGCGGTTTCGGGGGAGATGGCTTTGTTGGTGGCGCCGTCCATCGCTTGAAAGGCAGGCTCCGGCAGGGGAGTTGTGGTTTTGTCGAATTGAAGGTGGAAGCTGTCGCGGAGGTAGTCGCCCGCCTGCGTCCATGTTTTTTCGACTTCGGCCGCTGACTGGGAGGTGAACCAGTCGGCAGGAACCGGAGGGAGGCTGGTGGGTTGGTCGGAGAGAAAGACGCGAGGGTCGAGACTGATCCGAAGCGTGTAGGCGCCGTCGCTGTGAAACATCGCCTCGGCCGTGATGTTGGGCACCTGATGGGCCGCGAGGATCGACGGAAGGGCAAGGGTGAGTGCGATGAGAAAGCGAAACATGGCAGGAAAGAAGGGCATGGCATCAGACAGCAGACCCCGGAGATGATCCAGCGGTCGTTGCCAGAAAATGGCAGCTTCATCTGGTGGACAGGTGTCTTGGCAGCGCCACTTTGGGAGCAACGAAAACCGGTTGAAGGGCGTTTCTCCATGGATGAAGCCTTTCGCCCGCTGAATTGTCGGGAGATCTTCAATTTCAATCATGCGCATTCTCCATCTCACTCCCGGAACCGGCACCTTCCACTGCGGCAGTTGCCTGCGGGACAACGCACTGATCAAAGCGCTGCGCGTGCGAGGCCATGACGCCATCATGGTGCCCTTGTATTTGCCGTTGGTCACGGATCGTGAGGCGGCGAGTCCCGGGCTCGACATCCAAGTGGGCGGGATCTCGCTCTACCTTCAGGAGAAGATGCCATGGTTTTATCGCATGCCGCGTTTTGTGCATCGGTGGATCAATTCGCCCGAACGGCTGAGAAAAGCATCGGCAGGAATCGGCATGACCTCGCCGACGGAGTTGGGGAAATTGACGCTGGGAAGCCTCGTGGGTGAGGAGGGGCGGCAATGGGGTGAGTGGCCCAAACTGATCAATTGGATCAAGACGCAGCCAAACCCCGACGTGATCTCTCTGTCCAATAGCCTGTTGACAGGTCTGGCCAAATCGATCGAGACCGAGATCGGTGTGCCGGTGGTGTGCTCACTTCAGGGTGAGGACAGTTTCATCGAGACCTTGCCGGACCCGTATCGCGAGCAGTCGTGGGAGGCGATCCGCAAGAACGCAGCTCACATTCGGCGATTCATCGCTCCGAGTCGTTTTTATGCGGGGGTGATGGCCTCGCACCTCCAAATACCGGTCGATGACATCGTCGTTGTCCGCAATGGATTGGACTTCTCCTCGTTTCCGCATTCACGCCCGGATCCGAACTGGCCGGTGATTGGTTATCTCGCGCGGATGATTCACGGCAAGGGTCTGACAACCTTCGTGGATGCCTACATCGACTTGGTTCAGCGCAAAACGGTGCCGAGGCTGAAGCTTCGCATCGGTGGGGCGAAGACGCGTGCGGACGAGAAATACATTCAGGAACTGAAGGACAAGCTGGTGGCTGCGGGGTGCGACAAGCATGTCGAGTTTTTGCCCAATCTCAGCTTCGAGGACAAAACGAAATTTTTCCGCGATCTCGCCGTCTTTTCTGTGCCAGCCACCTATGGGGAGGCCTTTGGTCTGTATGCGCTGGAATCCATGGCAAGCGGCGTCCCTGTGGTACAGCCGAGGCATGGGGCGTTCCCGGAAATGATCGAGGCGACCGGCGGTGGCCTCCTGTGCGAGCCCAACGATCCAAAGTCGCTCGCCGATGGGTTTGAGGAACTCCTTCTGGACGGAGCCCGGCGAGATCAGTTTGCCAACGCGGGTCGTACCTCCGTACGCAACGAGTTCACCCCCTTGAAGATGGCAGAAGCGTTCGACGAGATGCTGGCGAGTGTCGTTGGCTAAGGGCCGCCTGAGCTCGTGGTTTCCAGAGTTTCGGCTGAAGCAGCAGACGACATCCCTTCACAGTCGAGCAGGGTGAGGCCTTTGAGACCGGGGGTGAGTTGAGTCCAGCGCAGAAGGACGCGGGCGAGGTAGATCTCACCCCAGTCGACATTGTCTTTCAGGAAGCGGGCGAGGGAGGTGTCCTTGTTGGCGCAGGCAATCAGCCGCATGGAGGTGTCTGCGGATCCCTGAAGTTCGTAGATGAGGAAATCCTCCCGCATCTCGGCGGGAAGATCGAAGCCGTGGCTGGGCCGCAGCCCGACGTGGAACCAGCGGGGCTCGCCTTCTTGATGCTGCAGGTACTTTTCCAAGTGGCGTTCGTGAGTTTCAAAGAAAAGTGGCCAGTGAATGCGATGGGAACCGTCGGCTTGGCGAATGGGCCGCAGCAGGGCTCCGTCCGGATTGGCATCCGTCGTGACTTGGAAGAGAACGAGCGGCTGACCTCCCGGCAAGGTGAGTGGAACGGCGGAAAATTGCTGGAGGCCGGTGAAGCCTGGGCGGATGGAACCATCCGTGGCTGCAAAGAACGACTCGACCTGAGCGGTGTAGCGATCCGGGTCCGCGATGCAGGCCGCACGTTGCTCCGACGTGGTGGCTTCAAAGAGGCGGCGGATGAGTTCCGGCGCGGCGGTTGCGGCCAGTTGGAGTTCGTTGGTGGGGATCGTGCCGTTGTCACTGGTACGATTTGCTCCTTCCGCAGGCGTGGCCCGCCGGACCTCCTCACTGCTGTCCTTGTTTGCGGGCACCGCAGGGCTGCTGGAGGCATCGTTCGGGGAAGTGGGCGGGTCGCCCATCGATGGCGATGTGGTTGCGTTGGGCTGCTCCGCGTCACCTGCAGGAAAGCTCAGTGTCCAGAGGTGGTCTTGGTTCTGTGTGTAGACCCAACTTCCCGCCCCCAGGATCAGAGCGAAGAGCAGAGCCGATGAAAAACTGAGAGGGCTTCGAGGCGATGGGTCTTCGGTCGGCGTGGGTCTGCTGGAGGCGACATCGCGGAACGGAGATGACCGCAGGTCCCGGTCGTCAGATGGATCAATGCTCCTGGGAGCTTCATGGCCGGGTTCATGTCCATGTCCGTTCTGCACGCCGTCGCGGCGGACCGAAAGAAGCGGGGTTGGCAGGGGCAGGTCATTTGGCTGGACGGTTCGGGTGGGACCGGGCCAAGACGCGGGTGGAACGGAGGACGCGTGAGCGGTGGCGGAAGGGATGGGCTTCTCCGGAGCCGGGGGAAAGTTGGGGGCTGGTTTCGAGGGTTTGGACAGACCCGGAATCTCGGGCACGCGAAGCTCTGGCGCGGCGGATGCCGTCACAATGCCTGGCGGCGGAGCGGGGGAAGAGGGGCGCTGTTGGAAGAGGGCCTCCAAGGCGGAGGGAAACTGGGGAGGCGGAGTGACCTGCTGGAAAGGACTGGCAGCGGGTTGAGGCGGAACCGCCTGAAAAGGCGAGGCGACGTAGGCCCCTGACTGCGGGGATGGAGGGGGTGTCGGTACGGATTGGTTCTGAACGATCCTCCTCAGAAGTGGGACACCCGGGGCGTATCCAGCGGGAGGAGATCCTGAAATGAAGCTGGCGAGTGGCGAGCTGTACGCGCAGTGAGGGCAGGTCTCAGGGGAATCTGTGCGCTGTTGAAGCGACAAAAATTCCTGCCCGCAGTAAGGGCAACGTAAGCTGGAGGTGCCGACAGTCATGAGCGTCTCGCGGTCGGTACGATGCCATGAGATGGAGAAGATGCGAGGGCTTCTCGTGACTTCGTAGCGGTCGTTTTCAGGCGGGAATGCAGATTTTCAGGTAGTCTTGACTTTTGGTGAGGCACGGCTTCATCCACGGTCGGTGAAAACGATCTTTGCGGCGCATGACGCTGCGTCGGGACATGCTTGTTTCGGTCTCCGCGAGTGAGATGACAGTCCGTTTCCCCATGGCATTGTCTTCAAGACGCATGAAGCATTCGAAAATGCCGGTGGAAAAAGGAAGCGATACGGCGAGTGCCTGACTCGCGAATAGGAACGCAGGGGCTGGGTAGGCGGACTAAGCGGAGAGGATTTCATCCACGGCACGCTGGAGTCGAGCGACCGCCCGGTTCTGACCAATCAGATGTGCGATGGTGGTGACTCCCGGACCGCGGGATTGCCCACTGAGAGAAAACCGCATCAGCGGCATCAAGGCGCCGGGTTTCACACCTTGGTCCGTGGCGACCTGCTTCATCGCTTCATGGATCGAGTCCTCCGTCCAGTCGGAAGTCCTCGCGGAAGAAGTAGTGCACCCACTCCGGGAATTCTTTGAGGAGACTGACCTTCTCTTTGACGCTCTGAAGTGCAGCCGTGGCCAATGCCTTGTCGCTGATGTCGAGATTCGCCTTTTCGAGAAAGGGTGCGGCGGCTTCGAAAAGAACGTCAGGCGCGAGGTCGCGGAGGTAGTGGGCATTGAACCATGCGCACTTCTCGATGTCGAACCGAGCGTTCGAGCTATGGATTTCCGAAGGCTCGAAGAGGTCGGTGAGCTGTTGGCGGTCGAGCTTTTCCGTCTCGGCCCGGGGAGTCCAGCCGAGGAGGCAGAGGTAGTTGGAGACCGCGTCGGGCAGGAACCCGTTCTCACGATAGCTTTCGATGGAGGCTCCTTCGTCGCGCTTGCTCATCTTGCTCCCCGAGGGGTTCAGAAGGAGCGGGATGTGGGCGTAGGTCGGAGGTGTTTTCCCGAGGGCGTTGAAGAGGTCAATGTGTTTCCAGGTGTTGGAGAGGTGGTCCTCGCCACGGAACACATGGGTGATGCCCATCTCGATGTCGTCGATGACATTGACGAAGTGGAAAATGTAGCTGCCGTCGGGACGCCGCACCGTCATGTCCGGCTCTTCGGTGGCGGCAAACTGAACGTCCCCGCAGACGAGGTCATGAACCGTAATGGGAGTGCGGCTAAACTTGAACCGAACCGCGCCACTCTCTTCCGTGTAGACGCGCCCTGCGGCTTCGAGCACGGCGAGCGCGGCGTCGTAGTTGGATTTGCGCTCGCTTTGGAAGTAGGGGCCGCAGTCGCCGCCGACTTCCGGGCCTTCATCCCATTCGAGGCCCAGCCAGCGGAGGCCGTTGATAATGGCTGCCCGTGCTTCATCCGTATTGCGGGCTTGGTCGGTGTCCTCGACGCGGAGGACCAGTTTGCCGCCGTTTTTGCGGGCGTAGAGCCAGTTGAACAGAGCCGTGCGGGCTCCTCCAACGTGAAGGTAACCGGTGGGTGATGGGGCAAAGCGGACGCGAACAGACATGATGGTTGAGGGACAGGACCAAAGTCCTGAGTTCTGAGGTTGAGGGGAATGTTAGCGGCGGAGTCGAGGAGGGAAAGAAGGAGTTGGTTTTTTCACGAGCCAATGACCCGTTCCCGCAGCTAAAGTTTGCTGGCCATGGGCGCGTGAGTGTGAGATAGGGGCGGCTGATGAAAATTGTCCTGGCAGAACTGGCGGAGCTTTTGGGGGGGCAACTTCTCAAGGGCAGCCCTGAATTGATGATCTGCGGTTTTGCGTCGCTCAAGCAGGCGCGGAAGGGAGACTTGAGTTTCTTCCATGACCTTCGGTATCGGGAGCAACTGGCGGCGACTCAGGCCGAAGCCCTGCTGGTGGCTGCGGACATTGATCCGACTCTTTTGCCGGACGGCGTGGCGTGCATCACGGTGGACGAGCCATCGCGTGCCTTTGAGAAGGTGGTGGAGACCTACGGGCTTCAGCCGGTTGGCTTTGAACCGGGCATTCATCGTTGTGCGGTGATCGAAGAGGGTGTCGTTGCAGATCTGAGCAAGATTCGTGTCGGTGCCAATGCGGTGATCGAAGCCGGAGCACAGATCGCGGATGGGGTCGAAATCGGACCAGGGTGCTACGTGGGCAAGGATGTGGTGATCGGAGCGGACTCTCGCTTGTTTGCCAACGTGACGATTCACGAGGCCTGTGAAATTGGTGCCCGCGTGATCATTCATTCGGGCACGGTGATTGGTGCCGACGGATTTGGCTACGAATTCGAGCAGGGGCGGCATCGCAAGATCCGCCAAGCCGGGATGGTTCAGATCGACAATGACGTGGAGATCGGGGCAGGAACCACCATCGACCGGGCCCGGTTTGGCAGGACGTGGATTGGAGAAGGCACCAAGATCGACAATCAAGTGCAGATCGGCCACAACGTGGTGATCGGGAAGCATTGCATCCTTGTTTCCGGCTGCGGACTTGCCGGGAGCGCGGTGCTCGGAGACTACGTCGTGATGGCGGCGCAAGGCGGAGTGGGCGGTCACGTGACTGTTGGGTCGATGGCAACGCTTGGCGGACGAATCGGGGTGACCAAGGACATCCCGGATGGACGGAAAAGTTATCTCGGGTTCCCGGCGATGGAGGCCATGGAAGAACGTCGTCGCGTCGCAAGCGTGAACCGGCTGCCGAAGCTGGTGGCTCGCGTGAAGGAACTCGAAAAAAGACTCGATGCACAGGAGAAGGTGGCCGCCCTCGGCTAGGTGTCTCTGAGCGAATCGAATTTCGCTGAATCCTCAGGGAGTGGCGGTTCGGCTGACGCGAACGCGAAAGAATGTGTGCGCCTGCAGTGCGCGGACGATCACGGTGTCGGTGATTCCGTCGGGATCGGGTGTTGAAGAAACCATTTCCACGAAGGTTGGCCCACTGTCCCATGTGACCAGGTCGTTGGAGACCTCGACGACATAGTTGATGCCATTGACGTGGTAGTCGATTCCCGGCGTACCCACCCCTCCCGACAGTTGTTTGAACTGAATGCCATGGGCCGAGGTTTCCCCGATCATCGTGGTGGTGGCCTGCGGGAGGTTCTCCCGTGTGGGTGCCGCCAAGTTCATGTGAAATGCCGCCTTGAGGAGGTTGGGGATCCCATCGTCCGCCGGTTCCGCTGTATCGAGCGATGGAGGTACATCGAACGCGGCTGTGACTTGATTGTCATTGGCGTTCACCCCGGCCGTGGCGCTCAACCCGAGCCCGCGTTTGGCAAAGGCTTGCCAGATCGCGAACTGATGGATGCTGCCGTGGTTCACGAGATCGGCTTGGAGAATCGCATCCCTGGCCTGAAGGAAGGTGGGACTGGATGGCTGCAGCTTGCAGCCGTCGACGACGAGCTGGATCGCGAGATTGTTGCCGGAAGCGCCCGTGTAAAGGTTCGGGTCAAAGCCATGGCCTTCGACCAAGTTCCAATACACCTCCCAGAGCGCCATGGCCCAAATTTCACCGACGCGATGGACCTCCGTTCGAGTGCGAACATCATCGTAGGTTAGCGGGTTGATCCCGATGTCACTGCTGTAGGGAAATGTGCGGATGCCCGCCGGGTTGAGTGAATACTGGCCAACTGGACGCGACGTATTGCGGGTGTCATCGGACTTGGCCGTGAGCGCGAGCGCAAAAAAGTCGCTCCATCCTTCGCCCATCCCTCCAGGGATTGTTCCGTCCAATGATCCGGCATTGGACGGTCCTCCTGTCAGACGTGTGGTCAGTCCATGTGCAAACTCATGCACCACGATGCCAGCATCGAATGACGTGTCGGGAACCTCCGCACCTTGGATGCGGACTTGAACACCCTGACTCAGCGCATTCTTGATCAACTGTCCGTCACTCTGCCCGATGAAGATCGACGGGATCGTGATCGTCGGGTCGGTGCCAGACATGGTCACCAGCAAGTCTCCCTGATTGTTGACCATGATCACGGCGATGGCACCGGCATTTTGGGCGTTCTTGACCTTGACGACGAAGTCGCAGTCCCCCCGGTCGATGAGGGCAATGTTTCCGTTGACCGTCGAAGCATTGGACAACGCGCCACAACAATCCGTGGTTGAGGGGCCGTTTGCGGTGTCATCCGTTCCTTGAATCACGTTGCCCTGCAGCGGACCCGTGATGGTCGGTCCAAAGGCGGCAGGTTGCGTCGGATACAATCCCGCAATTGACGCAGGGGCGGTGACTTCGAAGTCGGTCCCAAACACCAACCCCATTTCCATCCTGGGGGCGATGCCGTCCGGTGGGGCTGAAAAGCTCGCGTTGTTTTCGCTCAGGCCGTCCTGAGCATCGGCGACGATGGCGTCTCCAGCGCTGCCGCCTCGACCATAGTTGTTCGTTTGAAAATTCCCGGCGGCTTCATCGAACCCGTAGTGGTAGAAGATGTCGTGGCAGGCATTGGTCAGGTAGAAAAGGCTGGTGACCGAGGCGGCTTGGTTGTCTGCGGGTGTGAGGCTGAAATCGGTCGCAAAGTCAAAGGTGAGGCTGCTGCCCCCGTTTGGGCGAAACCCGACACTGTCGGTTCCATTGGGATCCGTCTGCGCCACCACGTTGTTGCCCCGCGTGTCTGTGAACTCGGCCCCTGAGACGCCGTTGGTGTCGTGCCAGCCGAAGGGCGACGCCAAAGGGTCCTCGATGCCGGAAACCAGCGTCCGGGGACCTTCCCCGGGGGCTTCGAGCGGTAGGGCCGCCACCCGGTAGGAGGCGGCCTGGTGAACCCAGTTGATTTGCGAGAGGATGCTCCCTGAGTCGGCGTCGACATTCAGATCCAGCCAGCGTTTGTGATCGGGCACGCGAACAATGAAGTTCCATGCGAGTCGGAGACTTCCGTTCTCGAGTGGGAAGTAGAGGAGTTTTGCCGGAATCGAATCCAGTGATATGACCGGATCGGAAAAATGAGCTTTTGTTTCGCTGGCTCCTCCATCGAGATCCTGTGGCACCATTGGGGAGGGTAGAAGGAGTTCCTGAGCAGCACGGTGAAGGCATTCGCCCGCGGTCAATTTGGGATTGGCTGGTGGGACACCATCCGCGGTGCTTACGAAACGATTGTGCAGGGCGATGATGGAGCCATCTCTGGCGACATGGGCTTGGATGTCACTCTGATAGACCGGTAGTCCGTTGACCTCTTGCTGTAGGTAGAGATGGGTGGTGGCACTGTTCTGGCTGACCCAACGATCCCGCATCCTCCAATTCTTGAGGTCGTCAGCGGCGAACCGTTTGCCGCTTCTGGCGGAGGTCGCTTGGGCTGAGAGGTCATTTTGGACGTAGCGCAACACCAGGTTGAGAGGGTCGCCGGTAGCTGGGGCGGACAAAAACGCAGATCCTGGCGCAACGGGTTCGGTCCCAACCTGTGCGGTCGCTGGAGGCATAGCCCCCAGAGAGATCCAGCAAAGAACGGCCAATAACCTAGCTCTCGGCGTCAAAGCCCGCATGCGGTCGGAGAATCGAAGCGGAGTCGAACGGGCAGGCATCTGGATTGGATCATCTTCGGGTCGATGGGGCTGATTGCAACATTTCCGGCTCTGAACTGGGGAGATGCTGCCGGACTGCAGACTGCGTGACATTTCGGCGATGGGAGACACGTTGACGTGAGTGATGAGATCGACGTTCACTCCCCGCCGTCAGTTTTTGAAAAGCGCAGCGATGGCCATGACTTTTGGCGGCATGGGTGGTCCTTGCCTGAGAGCCCGAGCGGATGCCTCGCCTTTGCTCGGCCAAGGCGACTTTCAATATCGAGTGGTGCCCGGTTGGGGTATTCTTGGAGAAGCAACACCGGTCAAAAACTGCCATGGGATAGTGACCAATCGGGAGGGGCACGTCATCCTGTTGACGACGGACACGACGAACAACGTCATCATTTATGACAAGGCCGGTCGTCTGGTTCACAAATGGGGGACCGATTTCCCGGGGGCCCATGGGCTGTCCATCGTGGAGGAAGGGGACCGGGAGGTGCTCTTCATCACGGATCTGCAGCGGCATCTCGTGGTGAAGTCGACTTTGGATGGCGAGATCCTTCAGGAGTGGGAATGGCCGGATTCGACGGGCAAGTATGAGAAGGCGGAGCAGTATCGTCCCTCGTGGACCCTCCATTTGTCGAATGGGGACTTCTTCGTGCTCGATGGCTACGGCCGTGACTACATCATGCGCTACAACCGCTCCGGAGAGTTGGTGGAGGTGTTCGGCGGTCAAGAGGGTGGCATTCAGCACTGGGGGCCGCACGGAGGCATGGTGGATGCGCGGAAACCGGAGTCCCCTGAGTTGTTGATCGCGATGAGTGATCAGCAGCATTTGTTGCGGCTTTCGCTGGAAGGGGAGTCGCTTGGGGAGATTCCCATGCCGGGAGGAAATCCCCGTCAGATTCGGGCTTTCGATCAACACTTTGCGGTGGCCCATCTCGCCGACAATTGGCCGTCGAACCGAGACAGTCGCGGTTTCGTTTCCATCTTGGATGCGGACTTGCGAGTCGTTTCCAATGTGGGTGGAACAACGCCCATCTACGACGATGAGGGCATCTTGCAGCCGATGAAGAATGACTCGGATGTGTTCCTTCATCCGCACGATCTCGTGGTGGACGATGAAGGCAGCCTCTATGTGGCGCAGTTCGCCTCCAACAACACGTATCCGATCAAGCTGGAGCGGGTGTGACACAGGGTCTTGTCAGATTCTGCACGTCGGCGCGTTCTATCGGTCATGAATTCGCGTTGCCCATGGGTGGCCCTTGTTTTTGGGGGATTGCTTCAGATGTCTGCCATCGCAGCGGACCGGCCCAACATCCTTTTCATCCTCACGGATGACCATGGTTGGCCGACGCTGGGTTGCTATGGTTCGGACAAGGTGCCGACTCCCCATTTGGACCAACTTGCGAGTGAAGGGGTGCGTTTCACAGACGCCTATGTGATGCCGCAATGCACGCCGACGCGGGCGGCTCTGCTCAGTGGGCAGCACACCGCGCGCAACGGGATGTGGCATGTGATTGGCTGGTATGGGTCGCCGTGGGCACGAATGTCGGAGCCCGCGTTTCGGGAGCAATTTCCTCGAGAGATGGCCAGTTTGCCAAAGACCCTCCAGGCAGCGGGCTATGCCACCGGCATGGCGGGAAAATGGCATCTCACGAACAATGCCGACGGCAATTATGTGTCGCTCAAACCGGAGGCGGCGGGCGCGTATGGCTTTGATTTCGTCGCACCACCCGGACCTGGGTCCCAAAATGAGGGCGACAAGTGGGTGGATCATCTCACCGATCAAACCATTGACTTTATTCGTGAGCATCGGGAGGAGCCGTGGTTCTTCTATCTCGCGCATCACACCCTGCATGGCATCGTTTCGGCACCTCCCGAACTGATCCAAAAACATCGCGCAAAGGGAGCGCCGGAGGCGGGGATGTTCAATGCGACCTACCTGGCCGCGATCGAGCACTTGGACGACAGCATCGGGAGACTCATGACTGCGCTTGATGAGATGGGGCAGCGCGACAACACGTTCGTGGTTTTTCTCGCCGACAATGGAGGCGTGGACACCATCTATCAGGTTCCCAACCAGTCAGGAGATCCTACGGATGGCAGTGTGCCGCTACGGATGAAGGCGGAAGAATTCGACAATGCTCCACTGCGGGCGGGAAAGGGCAGTGCCTATGAAGGGGGAATCCGCGTGCCCTGCCTCGTGCGGTGGCCGGCGGTGGTGGATCCGGGGCAAGTCTGTGAGACCCCGGTTCATGTCGTTGACTGGATGCCGACGCTGTTGGAAGCCGCCGGAGTCGCACCTGCGGAGGGCCATGTGCTCGATGGAGTGAGTCTGCTTCCGCTGATGAAAGGAGACTCGATTCCGGTTCGCCCACTGTTTTGGTACATGCCGCTTTACGACCTGCGTTGGGCGGCGACGCCTTGCGCGGTGGTGCGCGATGGCGACTGGAAATTGATCGAGTCTTTTGGTGACTGGTTTGACGAAGAGCTGCGCTATCAAGCGGGTCAACGGATTGAGTTGTTCAATCTCCGTGACGATCTGGGTGAGACCCGCAATCTCGCGGACTCGGAGAAGCAGCGGGCGGAAAGGATGCGCTTGCAACTTTACGATTGGATGAAATCCGTCCCGGTGCCGATCCCCGGTGAGAACCCGCATTTTGACTCCGGGCGTATGTTGGAGGAAACCAAACAGAAACAGCCATGGAATCCGTGAAATTGGTGAAGCGCCTTGTGCTGGGATGGATGCTCCTCGGATGCGCACACGCCAGTGAAGAGCGGCCAAGGCTCGCGGTGCTGACGGACATCGGGGGGGATCCAGATGATCAGCAGTCGATGGTCCGGTTGATGGTGTATTCAAATGCGTTCGACATCGAGTTGCTGTTGGCCAGTGCCTCGGGGACACCGGGAGAATTGAAGGAGGCGGTGACCCGGCCGGACTTGATTTTGGAAATTATTGGCGGCTATGAACAGGTGCTGTCGAATTTGAAGAAGCATTCCGGGGGGTGGCCCGCGCCGGATTCGCTGCGCGCGGTGGTGAAGTCCGGCAATCCGAATCGGGGTCACGACTTCATCGGTGAAGGGCACGATACGGAGGGATCTCGGGCGTTGATCGAGCGGGTGGATGCGGGATCGCCCGAGCGACCGCTCAACGTTGCGGTGTGGGGCGGTCAGACGGATCTGGCTCAGGCGCTTTGGCGGGTGAAGAAGGATCGTGGCAGGGCGGGATTGGATGAGTTTGCGGACAAGCTTCGAGTTTATGACATCAACGACCAGGATCACATCGCCGACTGGATGCGAGGCACCTTTCCGGGACTCTTCCACATTTTGGCGAAGGCACCCCGTGGAGCGGACAAACGCCACGGCACCTACCGGGGGATGTATCTGGGTGGGGACGAGTCGCTGACGAGCCAGGCGTGGATCGCCGAGAATGTGACCCCGCGTGGTGCTCTGGGCTCCCTTTATCCGGTCAAGACCTGGACGGCTCCGAATCCGCATGGGTGCCTGAAGGAGGGCGACACCCCGTCGTGGTTGTTTTTTCTCCCGCAAGGAGGAAATGATCCGGGTGATCCCACGAAGCCTGGGTGGGGCGGTCGGTTTCAAAAGGAGAAGGATGGCTGGTATCGTGACCTCAAGATCGAGGATGACTTTGATCCAAGGTCGGAGGTGCATCGCTGGAGGCCTGCGTTTCAAGCGGACTTCGCCACTCGGATGCGCTGGTGTGTCGAGTAGTGGCTCGACGATTTTTGAAGGGGTCACGCTTTCCTGTGGTGGACCGTGGCAGCTTCGGCTAGAAACGGATCGATGATTGGGATGAATCTGAAAAGTTGGACTCTTGCGGTTGCGATGCTCGCAGCCGCGTCGTGTTTCGCGTTCGAAGATGGCTTGCTGTCCTTTGCGGAGGAACAGGCGACCGCGAAGATGGCAGGGCAACCGCTGAAGCAGTTCAGCATGGCCTTTCCAGAAGCGGAGAGGGTACACGCTGAGACGGTGCAGAGGCACTATGTCAAGAGACTGCTCGCGGAGGGAGAAGCGCTCTCAGGAATCAAGGGGGCGGTGGTTGGCGCTGGTGGTCAGTCGCTTTTCGCCATCGACGGGCCATTGAGCGCCGTACTTTTCCAGAGTGGCTGGCATCGCGCAGGAGCGATGCCTGTAAAAATTCCGGTGAGGGAGGCCGCAGCGCCTGGCGTGGAAACGGAACTGGGGATCATCCTTTCGAAACCAATCTCTGGGGAATTGGCAGATGTCGAAGCACTAAAGGCCTGTGTTGAAGCGGTGGTGCCGGTGATCGAACTTCCAGCGGGCCTGCACGACTGGAAGGAGAAGCCGGAGGCGGTGGATCTCGTTGCAGCGAATGTGGATTCGGATCATTACATTGTCGGCACACCGCATCTGGATCTGACGTTGGATCTGGATGCTTTGCCAATTCGTTTGCTCGAAGGCGATGAAGTGAGAAATGAGACGACGGGCGGCGATGCCAGAAATGGCCAGTGGTGGAATTTTCTCCGGCAGGTCAATTGGGCCGTGCGGCAGGGTTACCAGTTGCAGCCGGGGAAGCTTGTGATCACAGGGGCGCTGGGAAAAATCCACAAGGCGGACTCGGGCAGCTTTCGTGCAGAGTTTGGAGAACTTGGGATGATTGAGTTTGAGTTGGTGAAGGCAGAGTGAGAGGGCGGCAGGAATGCCATTCCTCCTTGTCAGGCCCAGGCCGTTTCGAGGAAGCGGAGAAAATTGCCGCTGCGGAAGTTCGTGAGATCGGATTCGCTGTAGCCCCGGTCTTTGAGGATGGCGGGGAGCTTCTGTAAGTCCGCGATCGTCTGCACGTCCTGCGGCGTTTGCTCGGTGCCGAAGCAACCGTCGAGATCGCTGCCGACGCCGATGTGGTGGGCGTTGCCTGCGAGTTGGCAAATGTGGTCGATGTGATCGGTGCTGTGCTGGAGGGTGACGCCTGCAGACTGGGGCGTGGTCTTTCCGCGCTGCCAGTCCGGCACGATCATCCAGGCGTCCATGGGCGCACCGAAGACGCCGCCGCGTTCGATGACGGCGCGGATCTGTTCGTCGCTGAACTGGCGGTTGTGCGGGACGAGCGTGCGGCAGTTCTGGTGACTCGCCCAAAGCGGACCGTCGAAGAGATCGAGCGCTTCCCAGAAGCAGTCGTCGCAGAGGTGGGTGACATCGAGGATGAGACCGAGGCGGGCGATCTCGCGGAGCAGGTCTTTGCCGCGTTGATTGAAGCCGCCGGTGGCATCGGTGCCGTTGGCATAGACGCCGGGGCCGTAGTGAGCGGGGCCAATGGCGCGAAGACCGTCTTCGTAGCTTCGTTCGAGGTGATCGAGCGTGACGAGGGAGTCGGCTCCTTCGAGGGAGAGGATGTAGCCGATGGGCGTGTGCTCGGGATCGGTGTCCCAATTCTCAAGATGCGTGCGCAATCCGGCGAGGTCGCGGATTTGGATCATCTCACCGAGTTCCTCCATCGCACGATACCAGGCGAGCTGGCCCTGAGTCATGGCCCAGGCTTGGGCGGGCGAGCGCCAACCTTGAACGGGGCTGTAGGCATCGAGCTCGATGCGGGCGAGTTGGGTGGCGACGCAGATGCCGATCCCGGCTTTTCGGATCTCGGGGAGTGAGACGGTGTTGTGGGCGCGGTCGGGTTTGTCGGTCAGATGACGCTCGCGCTCACGGAGAACGTCGATGGGCTGGGTGAGGTCGCGGTTCCACTCGAGCGCGTTGATGGCGAGGTCGAGGTGGGCGTCGAAAAGGAGGGGCGCAGGCATGGTCGGGGAGTTCAAAAGACAAGGTCGAGCGCCATCGCAAACGCGAGGCCCGCGAGAGAGACGACCGTTTCCAATACGGTCCACGTTCGCAACGTCTGGCCGACGGTGAGTCCGAGCGAGTCACGCACGATCCAGAAGCCGCCGTCATTGAGGTGAGAGAGAAACAGCGAGCCACTGCCGAGGGCGATGATGAGGAGTTCGGGATTGGTGTCCGGAAACTGGTGCATCATGCCCGCGACCAGTCCTGCCGCGACCGTGACGCCCACTGTGGCCGAGCCGGTGGCGACGCGGACGAAGGCCGCAGCCAGCCAACCAAACACCAGTGGTGGCAGGTGGGCGCTTTGGGCGAGTGTTCCCATCGACTCGGCGACGCCCGCCGCACGCAGGACCGAAGCGAATCCACCGCCTGCGCCGACCACCAGCAGATCTTTGCCAGAAAATCCGCAGCGGGTGCCCAGGGTCCAGAAACCGAGGAGTACCGCGAGCAAGAGTGCGATGGTGGGATTGCCGACGGACGTAGCGATCTGACCGAAAGTGGAGTCGTTCAGGTTCAATAGATCGACGAGGGTCGCCGCGAGCATCAGAACGACGGGCAGCAGCACAGTGATGAGTGTAAGGGTGAAGGGGGGCGGTTGGACGGAGTTCGACGAGTCCTGTCTTGCTTCGGCCAATGCGGGGATCGGAATGTCCGCCGCAAGCCGAGGCAGAATCCATCGCGCGAGGAGAGGCCCACCCAAAAGAGCGACAGGGACTCCAATGACGATGCCCCACATCAGGACCAAGCCGGTATCGGCACCGATTTCCCGAATGGCGACGACGGGCCCCGGATGCGGGGGCATCAGCCCATGCATCACTGATAGGAAGGAAAGCATTGGCAGGGCCAGCACGAGCAGCGGACGCCCGCTTTCACGAGTGAGCGTGAAGAGGATGGGTAGAAGCAAGTAGAGTCCCACGGCGAACCAGGTCACGATGCCGACGATCAAGCTCAGCAGCATGATGCAAAGCACGGCCCGTGTGGGGCCGAACAGGTCGTGGAAGCGATGGGCCAGCACTTCGGCTCCGCCCGAGTCCGCGAGCAATCGACCGAGCATCGCGCCGAGAGCGATGACCATGGCGATTCCGCCCATGGTGGCTCCGAGCCCCTTTTGAAAGGCATCGACCGCGGGGAGGAAATCCACACCGGGCGACAAGGCCACACTCAGCGCGGCGATCATCATGGCGAGGACCGGATTGAGTTTCAGTCGCGTCACCAGCAGCACCAAAAGGCTGATGGCGATCAGGGCGGTCCAGAGCGGCGAGTCGGGCATGACAGAAGAGGAGTGTTCGGGGTTTGCGGGGACTTGGCAAGCCTGCTCTCGAAGGTTCGGGATTGAGGGAGGTTGGGTGGAACGTTACGAACTCATGATGAACATGAATGAATGGAAAATGGGGGCGCTTACGAAACGAGCGCCTTTGTTGCTCATTGGGGTGCTGTTGGCGACAGGAATTTCGACACTCCAAGGGGGTGAGTGGCGGGACGTGGTGTACACAGCGGTAGGTCAGCGGGAGTTACGGCTGGATGTGTTCACGCCGGAGGTATCAAAATCGGATCTGCTGCTCGTCTATGTCCACGGCGGAGCGTGGCGGGCCGGTTCGAAAGACAATGTGCCGGTGATGGACCTGGTGGCGCGCGGGTATGCGCTTGTGAGCGTAGATTATCGTCTGAGCGGCGAGGCACGGTTTCCGGCCAACGTGCACGACATCAAGGCGGCGATCCGGTTTCTGCGAGCGAACCATGGCGACTTCGGCATCCAGGCGGACAAAATTGTGATTCTGGGGTCGTCCGCAGGAGGGCATCTGGCGGCGCTGGTGGGAGTGACGAACGATCATGAGGAACTGGAAGGCAACGTTGGGGAGCATCTCGATCTGAGCAGTGCGGTGCAGGGGATCGTGAGCTTTTACGGCGCATCGAACCTTCAGACGATCCTCGCCCAGAGCACACCCCATGGATTGAAGGTGCGGGTGCCAGCCTTGGAACTGCTACTTGGCGCATTGCCGGGACAAACGCAGGCCCTCGCCCGGCTGGCGAGCCCGGTGTCGCATGTCGATGGAATGGATCCGCCGCTGCTGTTGATTCACGGTGATTTGGATCCGCAAATGCCGGTGAATCAATCGCTGGAGCTCCAGTGGGTGTATGAGCAGGCCGAGAGGCCGGTGACGTTCATCAACGTCCACGGTGGCGAGCATGGTGGACCACAGTTCTACGACTCAGCGATGCTGGATCGGGTGGACGCGTTTTTGATGATCCTGTCGACGGGTTCCCGCTGAACGCAAAAGTTACGCCAAAAGACGATCCACCACCTTACCCTCGCTGAGGGCGATGGGACGACCAATGGAGGTCATGATCTCTTTTTCGGAGTGGATGCCGAGAAGGTGCTGGACGGTGGCGTGGAGGTCCGAGACGCGGACGGGATCGGAAGGCTCCTGTTTCTCGCCCTCGGGATCCGTTGCGCCGATGACGCGGCCTCCGGCGAAGCCTCCTCCCGCTACGAGCATGCTGAAGGCGTGGGGCCAGTGGTCGCGGCCTTCGAGGCCGTTGATCTTCGGCGTGCGGCCAAACTCCCCGCCGCAGAGCACGATGGTGTGCTCCAGCAGACCGCGACGCTTGAGGTCGCGAATGAGCGAGGCGTAGGCGGAGTCGAGCAAGGCGACCTGGGTGGCCTGGCCTTCGCGGTTGTTGGCGTGGGTGTCCCAACCGCTCAGCGTCACCTCCACACAGCGCACTCCGGCTTCGATCAGCTGCCGCGCGGCGAGGCAACCGCGGCCGAAGGGGTGATCGCCGTAGGCTTCGCGATCCGCTGCGGAGGCATCACTGACTTCGAAGGCCTTCAATTGCTCCGAAGACATCATCCGGCGCGCGTTTTGGATGGTCTGCTGATGCAGGGTCTTTTCCAAGTCGAGGTTTGGGCGGCGCCCACGGGCAAAAGCACTCTCGACGACCGAAAGATCCTTCAGGCGTTGGTCGAGCCGCTCGGGTCCTCCGCGGGGATTCACGTCGGGAACCGAGTTGGCTGGATCGTAGATCTGAAACGCGTCGAACTTGGCTCCGAGAAAGCCTCCACGGGCAGGTAGAATGCCGGGCGTGATGGAGACGTGCGAGGGGATGTCGAGCTTGGTGTCGGGCAGTTCGTGGCAAACGATGGAGCCGATTGCCGGATGGACGAGCGTGGGGTCGGGCCGGTAACCGGTCTTGATGTTGTAAACGGCGCGCTGGTGATCGCCCTCCTTGCTGGTCATGGAGCGGATCAAAGACACGTCCTGCATGATCGATGCCGTCTGCTCAAGGCCAGCGGCGAATTGAATGCCGGGGATCGCGGTGTCGATGGTCGTGACGCCGCCGCCGATCTTCGTTTTCGGGTGCGGATCAAACGTATCCAGTTGGCTTGCGGCACCTCCGAGCCAAAGCATGATCAAGGAACGAGCCGGGCGACCGGGCTGCGCACGCTCCGCCTCGATGGCGAGGAGATCGGCCACCGGGGTGAGCCAGGTCAATCCGGCGGCTCCCGCGCCTTTCATCAGTGCACGACGGGTGAGGTGGTCAGAGGAACCGCAGGCGCGGAACGGATCTCGAAAGGGGCTCATGATGGTGGCAGGTCAGTGGTTCCAGGAAAACTCGGTGCAGTTCATCAGCGTCCAGTAGAGATCGGAGATCGCGCGGCCACGATTGCGAACGCTGCGGACGTCTTCGAGTTTGCCTGCGAAGTGGGCGGCCTCATCAGGGGTGGGTCGCCGGGTGAGCACGGCGAGGTAGGCCGTCTCCACGGCGGCTGCGTTGTCGGGCGAGAGGAGTGCAATGCGACCTGCGGCAGAGAAAATGGGATTTGCTTCGGTGTGATTGGCGATCATTCGGCCATTCATCAGCAGCAACCGCTGGGGAATGGTACTGCTGCCATCCTCGAAGGAATCCTCGCCGACATCGCCGTAGCGTTTCACAAAGTTCCGGACATCGGCGCCTCGTTTCAACCGGAGAAGGACGTTTGTCTCCGCGTCCAACGTGCTGAGCGAGGCCGCCTGGGTCACGCTCCCGGCCATTTGATCCGGGCGCAGTCGGGTCAGGGGAAAGACGGCCCAGTGAGCCTCGGCCTCAGCGGACGCTGGGAGGCCAGGATGGGCGGAGTCGCTCCGCATCTGGAAGGCGGCGGTGTTGGCGATGGTGCGGATGAGGCGCTGCAGGTCGTAGCCGTGGGCGATGAAGTCATCGGCCAGAATCTCCATGCCAGGCGGGAACGGTCCCTCCAAGGGGATTTCATCAACAGGCAGCACGAGCGGGCGATTGAACATCAGCGCCCACATCCGGTTCACCATCGCTCGGGCGAAGGGTCTGTTGTCGGGCGCCGTCACCCATTTGGCGAGACGTTCGCGGATGGGACCTTTCGCAGGCAAGAGTTCGGGTTTCCAGGGAACGGAAACGGGGATGACTTCCTCGTCCTTGGCGTTCAGATAGCGAAAGCGGTACTTCTGCTTGGGCGTATCGCGAAGACCGGTGAGGTTGAAGGCGCTTTGACCGAAAAAGGCGGCCAATTCATGAAAGTCCTCCTGCTTCCACGGGCTGCCAAGTTTTCCATCGTGGCATTGAACGCAGTCCATCTGTGTGCCGAGAAACGCACGGCTGACGCGAGCAGCCATCTTGGCTTCGTCGGGTCCCTTTTTGCCCTGCATGGTGACGGAAAGGAAGTTCACCGCCGGGTTTGTGGTCCAGATTCCCTCGGCGGCGATCAAGTCGTGGGCGATGCGATCATAGGGCCGGTTTTCATGCAGTGCATCGCTGAGCCAGCTCACGAGTCGCGTTCGCCGATAGGTGAGGAGTTGACCGACCTCGGTGCCGACGTAGACGCGGGTGAGGCGCTCGGCGAGGTAGTCTGCACTGCGGCGATCCGCCAGAAGGTGCTCAAGCCACCAGTCTCGTTGATCTTCGCTGGGTTGTGCCTCGATGGCGCGAATGTCCTGGAGCGAAGGAATACTGCCGGTCAAGGCCAGCGAGAGGCGACGGGCGATGGTCAAAGCATCGGCGCGTCCAGTCGGCAGAAGGTCGCGAGCCTGCCAGTCGGAATTAAAACTGGCGTCCACGGAGCGGGCCACCGTTTGAATCGCTTGCCGGTCCTCAGGTGAGATCGATGACGAAGTGTCTGCAAGGGAGTGTGGACTCCAGAGATCGCTCGCAAGCGCCAGTGCCAAGAAAATGGGAGCCACGATGAGCAAGCCGTGTCGAACCCAAGACGGGAGTGGAGGCGGTCGATCTGGTGGTTGAGCGTGCAAGGGGAGCGAATGGGAAAAGCAAAGAGTTGGAACCCCCGGGGAACGCAGTGGTTTCTCGGCAGTCTCGCGAGCTTGAGATGTCTGAGGGTAGAATGCGATCCTACTTCGCAAAGCGATACGCATCAGGTGCGCTGCAACTTCTGGTCTTGGAGGGAGTTTTTGTTACCCTGTGTCCGTAAGCCTTGCAGCCCCAGCCCCGTCGGTGATTCCCGATGACGTCGTCGTGCCCCCCAAAGGTCGCGGCTGGCTGGCAAAGATCGGAGCGGGAATCGACTGGCTGTTTGGCTTGGCTGCCATGGTGGGGGCGCTGGCGGCATTTTCCGTGATTCCGTTCCTGAATTTTCTCAGTCTTGGCTATTTGCTCCACGTCAGTGGAACAGTCGCCCGCACAGGACGTCTCCGCGACGGTTTCATTGGCGTGCGCAAGGCGTCCGTGCTCGGCCATGCGGTGGCGGGAGTCTGGTTGGTGCTGTGGCCCGTACGATTGATTGCCGAAGTTTGGCGGGATGCGGAGTTGATCGCGCCGGGGGGCACTCCTGCGACTCTTTGGCGGGTGGTGCTGATTGCGGTGACGTTGCTGACATTCGCACTCATTGTCTGGGCCTTCATCCGGGGCGGACGACTCTGGCATTTTCTCTGGCCCGCACCGCTGCGACTTCTGCGCTGGTTGCGCTCGCCAGACAAATCCAATGCCATGCAGTCAAGCGTGGGCACGTGGTTGGTGGGATTGCGCCTGCCGTTCTATTTCTGGCTGGGCCTGCGCGGCTTCGTCGGTGCGCTGGCTTGGTTGATCGTCCCAGTGGGCCTTCTCCTCATCGCCACACGATTGCCGACCGGCGGGGCAATCGCATTGTCGGTGCCAGCGCTGCTGCTGCTGGTGATTGTCGCCGTGCACCTTCCTTTTTTACAGGCGCACTTTGCTGAGTGCGGGCGATTTCGAGCGATGTTTGAGTGGCGGGAGATCCGGGCGCGTTTCCGCCGGGCACCGCTGGCCTTCTGGATCGCACTCGTGGTGACGCTGTTGTTTGCGTTGCCGCTCTACCTGTTGAAGATCGAACTCACGCCGAAAGAGCTCGCCTGGGCACCGAGCGTCCTGTTTGTGATCCTGATCTTCCCCGCCCGCCTCCTCACCGGTTGGGCGACGCATCGGTCCCTGCGACGGACGGACGACCGACACTGGTCGATCCGTTGGTTCGGTCGGCTGGCCATCGTTCCTGTCGCCCTCGCCTACGGCCTCGCGGTGTATCTGAATCCATTTCTGTCCTGGAACGGTGCCTACAGCCTGCTCGAACAGCACGCCTTTCTGGTGCCGGCACCGCTGATGGCGTTGTGAGGACGCGGAGTTGAGTTTTGGGGTGCGGAGCCGTGGGATCCGGCTATGGAAGCGCATGTCCGAAAGCACCAAGCCACGTATTGCCGTCACGATGGGAGACCCTGCTGGGGTTGGTCCCGAAATTTGCCTGCGCCTGCTGGCGAATGCCGAGGTGATGCAAACTTGCACGCCCATCGTGTTTGGCGATGCCGCCTTGTTGGCGCGCTGTGCGAGGCAGGCGGGGCTGCCTCCGCCGAAACGCATCCTCTCGCAGTTCGACTGGCACGATCAGGTGGCCGGTTTGGATGAGGGGGCTGTGCTCGATTTGGCGGCGCTTCAGACGGAGGGGTTTCAGCCCGGGGTGGTGAGTGCGGCGACGGGCTCGGCGGCGTATCGCTACATCGAAAAGAGCATCGAGGCGGCACTGGCGGGCGATGTGGATGCGGTCTCGACGGCTCCGATGAACAAGGAGGCGCTGAAGGCGGCGGGGCATGACTATCCGGGCCACACGGAGATTTTTGCCGATAAGACGGGGTCGAATCGCTGGTGCATGATGCAGTATTCGGATGAGATCACCTGTACGTTTATCACGGTGCACTGTGGTTATGCTGAGGTGCCGAAGCTGCTGACGGTGGAGCGAATTTTGGAAGTGATCGAACTCACTTATGAAGGATTGAAACGCATCCGTGGCAAGACGCCGAAGATCGTGGTGCTGGGATTGAATCCGCATGCGGGGGAGAACGGATTGTTTGGCAATCGCGAGGAGGAGACGCTCGTCATTCCGGCGATGGAAGCGGCGCGGGCGAAGGGGATCGTGTGCGAGGGCCCCATCCCTCCCGACACGGCGTTTTTGCCAGCCAGACGCAAGGCCACCGACGCCTTCGTCTGCCTCTACCACGATCAGGGTCACATCCCGGTGAAGGCGCTCGCCTTTGACTCCGCGGTCAATACCACGCTAGGCCTGCCGGTCATCCGCACCAGCGTCGATCATGGCACCGCCTGCGACATCGCCTGGCAGGGCAAGGCCAATCCGAGCAGCCTTTTCCATGCCGTGGATCTGGCCACGAAGATGGCTTTGGGTGGAGTGACTTGGAAGTAGGTGGAGGCGATCTCGCATGATTGTCGTCGTTGCGGATGATTTGTCGGGCGCGGCGGAATTGGCAGGAATCGCGGCGAATGCCGGGTTGCTGGCTGAGGTGGTGACGTGGCCGGTCGGTGAGGTTTTTGAGGAACGGCAGGAATGCCATCCCTCCTTGCTGGCGGTGGATGGGGATACTCGTGGAATGCGCGAGGTCGATGCGGTTGTACGGATGCGGGAGATCGGTGCGTGGGTGCGTGAAAGGCAGCCGGAATGGGTATTTAAGAAGGTGGATAGCGTGCTGCGCGGGCATGTGCGCGCGGAGGGTGAGGCACTACGGTCGGCGTTGGAACTGGATCAGGTGCTGCTGGTGCCCGCCAATCCATCGAAGGGGCGTGTGATTCAGGGTGGTCGGTATTGGGTGAACGAGGTGCTGCTGGAGGAGACGGTGTTTGCCAATGATCCGGATTTTCCACGGTGCTCAAGTGCGGTGGATGAGCTGGTAGGGACGGTGCCAGTGACCTGGACCATGCCGGACGTTGAATCGATGGCGGAGGTGGAAAGGCTGGCGGGTGCGATGGATCGTCGAACGACGCTGGCGGTGGGAGCGGCGGATTTTTTTGAGGCCTTGTTGGGGGGAATCCGACAAAGCGGAGAAGAGCCGAAAGGAGGCTGTGAGCGTGCCCACCTCACCCCTGCCCTCTCCTCCAGACAAGAGGGGGATGTACCTGCAGTCAGGGGTCAGCCGGTGAGGTTGTTTTTGTGCGGGAGTGCGGCGGCGTGGCCTGGGCGCGAGGGGGAGGCTCGGAAGAACCGAGTTTGGGTGAGTGTCTCGGATGACGATGTTTTTGGGGAAGCTGACCAGATGGTGCTGATGGGTTTGGGCGCGATGAGGATTGCGGACGTACCGTCAGGAGAATTGACGAAGCGACTGGCAGCACGTGCGCGAGCTTGGATGTCGATGCATCCGGAAGGTGGCGTGATCTTTGCCGAAGGTGGAGCGACGGGAGCGGCGTTGGCGCGAAGGTGTGGCTGGGGACGATTTCGTGTGGAATCGGGCGCTCCCGTGGGGATCGCGAAGTTGTCGCCGATGGACGAGCCACGGTGGACGATGTGGCTGAAGCCGGGGAGCTATCCCTGGCCGTTTGAAGTGGGTTGATGGGATTTCTACTTGGGCGTGATATCCATTGAACGCCACTCCACGCTCTCGAATCGGGTTGGGCTCTTCCATGCTCCGATGGCGAGAGCGGCTGGGCGCTCCAGGGGATTCCACTCCCACACCTCGGGTGGGTGCAAGTCTTTGCCCAGAATGTCGAACTCCTTTTGGAACTCGCCATCTACTGTGACGAGGACCTTGCCCCCCACCTCTTGGGCCAATCTTGGGCTGCAAGCTCAGGCCAACGGACAACCTGCCGTCAATTCGGCCGGAAACTCCTTCGTGTTTCTGGCCGACTGCACCTCCAGCACCCTGGTGTTCACCTTCGACGGCCTGTCGCCTTCTTCTGAGCCTGCCAGATTGACGGAAAGCCTTACATTCCTAGGAGGGTGCTGATGGCATCATCGAACGCTTCCCGGGGTGAGCCCTATTCTTCGGATGCTGGTTGGCTCAGTCCGGTGATATGGCTGTGGGGCGGTCTGACGGTCGTTCTTGATTTGATGTCCGTGAGCAGAGACATCGTCTCCAATCCTGTCAATTGAAGCTCATCCGCAAGGTTTTGGGGAACTCGAATTTCCGCGTGCGTCGTGGCGGCTTTGCCTCTAGCGTCGCGGCCTTATGCTCCAGGCAGGTATTGTTGGGCTCCCCAACGTCGGTAAATCCACTCTTTTCAACGCTGTGACTCGCACCCGCAAGGCGGAGGCGGCGAACTACCCTTTTTGCACCATCGAGCCGAACCAAGGCGTCGTCACGGTGCCGGACGAGCGTCTCGCGGCGCTGTCGAAGCTCTCGGGTTCGCAAAAACTGGTTCCGGCGGCGATTGAATTTGTCGACATCGCAGGCCTCGTGAAAGGCGCGAGCCAGGGGGAGGGGCTCGGCAATCAGTTCCTCAGTCACATTCGCGAGGTGGATGCCATTGTGCATGTGGTGCGCTGTTTTGAGAGTGGTGACATCCATCACGTGGATGGCTCCATCGATCCGATTCGTGACATCGAGGTGATCAATACGGAACTCCTGCTCGCAGACATGGATGCCGTGTCGCGGCGGAAGGATAAGTGCGAGAAGAAAGCCAAGCAGAAGGACAAGGAAGCCGAGGCTGAGCTTGCTCTTTGCCTGCGTCTGCTCCCGCACTTCGACGAGGGTAAGCCCGCCATCACGCTGGAGTGCACCGATGATGAAGCCAAGGTGCTGAAGAACTTCTTCCTTCTCAGTGCGAAACCCTGCATTTACGCCTGCAATGTCTCCGAAGAAGACCTCGCTGCAGCGACGAATGATCCCGACAGTCACTCTTTGGTGAGCAAGGTGCGGACCTACGCCAAGGAGTCGCACAACGCATCGGCCATCGTGATCAGCGCCAACATCGAAAGTGAGCTGACGGATCTTTCCCCTGAGGAAGCGGGCGAGTACCTCTCCGATCTCGGCGTCAGCGACAGCGGCGTGTCTCGACTCATCAAGAGCGTCTATGACCTGCTGGGCTTGCAGACCTACCTCACGACTGGCGAGAAGGAAACCCGTGCGTGGACGATCACGAAGGGGATGAAGGCCCCCCAGGCAGCGGGCGTGATCCACGGGGATTTCGAGCGCGGATTCATTGCGGCGCAGATTGTCAGTTTCGACGACCTGATTTCTCTCGGCTCAGAAGCCAAGGCGCGTGAGGCTGGGAAACTCCGCATTGAAGGCAAGGAGTATGTCATGCGCGACGGCGACGTTGTCGAGTGGCGCTTCAATGTTTGATCCTTACCGGTCGACGGTCTGTGCCAGCCAATCGCGGGCGAGTCGGCGTTCAGGGATGTCGCGGAGAACCCATGCGTCGGTGTGGTTGCGGTAAGGCAGCGGAACGAAGGTCCAGTTGCCTTCGATGCCGATGCTTGTGAGCCAAGCCTCGGTTGAATCCGTGGAGCGCTCCTGCATGATGAACTGCGGGCGCTCCCCGAGGCGCTTCAATCGTTCGAGCGCCGATGTGCGGTCGGCATCGGGATAGGGCCAGCCCTGGCGGACGCCATCGTAGTGGCTGTGGCAAAGAAACCCGGTCCAAAGGGAGGCGATTGCATCGTCGTGAAGGCCGATGTAGTTGCAGGCGATGCTGCCGCGTGAGAACCCGCAGAGGATCACCCGCTCGGGATCGCCGCGCCATTTATGACAGACCTCCTTCAGGGTCGCGATGCAGTAGCGCTTGGTTTCCTCGACATTTCCCCACCACTTTGTGGCGTTTGATTTTTTCCCTTCGGCCCCTACTTCGACAAAAGGCATGCAGATCCAGATGAAGCCCTTGCCAGCACTGAGACCATAGCCCAGACGGCTGCCTTCGACTGTACCGTCCGATGTGTCGCCAAACGTATTTTTGAAGCCGCCGTTGCCTGCGTATTCGACGATGACCGGAACGTGTCCCTCAGGCGTCCAGTCTGTAGGCAGATAGAGCAGATGGTGGGTGTCGGTGCCCTCCCAGCCAGGCGTGGTTTGGGTCACCCGGAGTCCAGCCGCAGGCGGACCTTCCGACAACGGCGGGATTTCCAAGTCCGGAGGAACCGAAGAGATGTCCGGCACTCCGTCCGTCTGTCCGATTGCGCTGCCTGCGAGCAGGAACGCGAACAGAAGGACGGGTGATGCCGGGCGCTTGGGCATTAGGATGCCGGTTTGATCTCGACCTTCAGCGGCTGGACCTGGTTGATCTTGTAAATTTCTGCTTCGAAGTCGGCGGCCTTTTTCTCAAGTTCAGTGGCCTTTGGGGTGAACTCGGTTTCTTCCCAGGTCTTGAACGCGGCCAAAGCGGCGTCGCCTTTGCCTCGTGTGGCGCGGAGTTGGCCCTTGCGCTTACTGTAGAGATCCCGAAGCGGATGCACGGCCTCATCGTTGCGCTGCTTGTTGAGCGCGATGATTTTCATGGCCTGCTGGTAGGTGGGCGAGTCCTTGTCGGCTTCGATTTCAGCGTGCACCCCCAGCTGTTTTTCGTCGTAGGTGCCGACGGTTTGGCCATTGATGACCAGATCGTATTTCCCGGCGTCGAGTCCGACGGCGACATGGGATTCCTGGGAGCCCGTGTGCCCGGCACGGGTCAACCGAGCCCCGATGGGCGCGGCCTCAAAGATGGTCCACGGCAGGGCTCGTGCATTGACGGTGTAGCTGGCATTGCGACCGGCCGCACCGCTGATATTGCTGACGAGCGCGGCGCTCGTAGGTGTCCACTCACCGTCCTTCACCCGGACACCGGTACTGAAGATGGCTCCGGTTTCACCGACTTGCTGCAGGAGGGAGTAGGCCATGACGAGCTGACCGTCAGTGCCGGGATGGATGGCGTCCTCGATCAGGGTGAAATCCGGATCGGTCTTTCGTTGTTGCTGGGTTAGCGTATTGAGCGGGCCAAAGAGATCGACAAACAGGTAGCCGCGCTTCCGTGCGACTTCCTGTGCCCACTTGCCGTAGTAGGCGAGGACGGCGTTGTAGTTGGTGGGGACTTTGCCCCGCGCCCGCGCTGGGTCTTTAGCCACCATTTGTTCGAAGGCTTGGTGATCGAACATCGTGGGGCTCATCAGGACGACCCGGCAATGGATCGCGTCGAGTTGGTCCAAGAGTTCGGTCATCCCTTGCTCGTAGGTGGCGAAGGTTTCTGCATCGAAGTCCTTGTACGTGCCGTCGTTCATGCCGAGCAGGATTGTCGCGACGGTGGGTTTGAAGGCGGCGATGTCGGGTTCAAAACGATCCAGTGCATCGGCGGCTCGGTCACCGCTGACGCCTGCGTTGCGGAAGTGGAGACGGATGTGCGGGTAGCGTGTGTAAAAGAAGTCCTCCACGAACTGCGTGTAGAGGGACTGGTGGGTGATCGAGTCGCCAATGAAGAGGAAGCGATCGCCATCCTTCAGGCCCAGGCCCTTGGTTTGGACGGCGGCGGGAGCGGCGGGCTTTTTGGTGGGAGCCTTCTTCTTGGGTGCCTCTGCGAAAGACATGGCCGGGATGGCGAGGGCGGCCAGAAGCAGGGTGGTGTGTCGGAGGATGCGATGATTCATGGTTGGAGAGAAGAGAAGAACGTCGAGAACGAGATGGGCTTTGCAGGGATCAAGAGGAGACGCCGCGAACGGCATCCTTCCTTGAGTTATCTTGAGGCCCTAACCTCGGCACTCCAATCAGAGAGCACCTGGGTGAGCCGCTGGACCTCCGCAGGCTTGGTCGTGGAGAGGTCGGTCGATTCGGCAGGGTCGGAAGACAGATTGAAGAGTTCACGAGTGGTGGTGTCGCCATCCTGGGTCACGACGAGTTTGGAGTCTCCATCGGCGACCGTGCTGAGGGTGGTGTCGCCACGTCGGTAGCGCCAAAAGAGGGTTCGTGGCAGGACCGGCTCTTGTTTCTCCAAGTGGGCGACGATGTCGATGCCATCGAGCGAGGGGTTGGGAGCGGCTCCGGCGATTCGGAGCATTGATCGGGTGAAGTCCATCGTTAGGGTGGCTTGGTCGGTGGTGGTTCCAGATTTCAGATGGCCCGGCCAGCGGACGAGGCACGGGACGCGGATGCCGCCTTCGTACACCGTGGACTTGGTGCCGCGGTACGGGCCGTTGTCTGCGAGCGGAGTGCCGCCATTGTCGCTCATGAAGATCACCAAGGCATCCTTGGCGAGTCCTGCGGTTTCCAAGGTTTCAAGAATTCGACCGACGCCATCATCCAAGCTGCGAATCATGGCGGCGTAGCCTTCCTTCGTTCCTTCATCCCAGGTGGCTTTCAGAATTGGCTCCGGCTTGAAGTCGTCCGGTCCCTGAATTGGTGTGTGCGGGGCGGTGTAGGGCACGTAAAGAAACAGGGGTTTTTCGGCAAGATCGCGGATGGCGTTCACGGCGAAGTCGGTGATGAGATCGGTCATGTAGCCGTCGCGCTGGATTGGCTGGTCGTTCTCCAAGAGGCGGGGCACACCGTCCCATTCCGTGTGGTGGAAATAATCCACGCCGCCTGCATTGGGTCCAAACGACCGATCAAAGCCATGCTTGAGTGGGTAGAACTTTTCTTCGTAACCGAGATGCCATTTCCCCGAAACGACGGTCATGTATCCGGCGCTCTTCATGCCCGAGACCAGACGGTTCTCCGAAGGGGGGAGTCCGAGATCGTGCGATTCGCGCAGGCGGATGGCGTCGTCGTAGCGTCCCACGTTGCCCGTCCCGATGGCGCACTCGAGACCACCCACCCGCTGTTGGTAGCGTCCCGTCATGAGGGCGGTGCGGGTCGGGGAACATTCGGGAGCGTTGGCGTAGAAGCGGGTAAAACGGACGCCGTCGCGGGCGAGGGAATCGATGTGAGGGGTGGGTGTTGCGCTGCCGTAGCAGCCAATGTCTCCGTAGCCGAGATCGTCCGCGACGATGAGGATGATCGGCGTGGCGGCGCGGGAAAACGTGAGCGTGGCGAGAAAGATAAACGTCAGGAGCGGGAGTTTCATTGGGTCCATCATCGGGGAGGTGGATGGCGAGGTGCAAGAAAGTAGTTCAGGGCTTTAGCCCGGATGGACATGGAACGGTGACAGATTGTCGTTTTGCCTGTGGCGTGTTTGCGGGCTGAAGCCCTGGACTACTTGGCTGGCCGCAGCAGCGCACGACAGGGTGCGCCGTCGGCACCTTGGATTTTGAGGGGGAGGCACATCAACTCGTAGTCTCCGGGCTCGATGGCGGAGAGGTCGAGGCCTTCGATCACCCAGACTTGGGCACCAAGAATGACCTGGTGGGTTTCGACGACGTCTTTTTCAAATCCTCCGATGCTGAGGTAGTCGACACCAATGGTTTGGACTCCGCGGTCCACAAGGAAGCGTGCGGCGTCGGCGCGGATGGAGATGAAGTCCAGATCAAAGTGATCGAGGGACCAGCTTCGGGTGGAATTGTGGGTTTTGAAGAGCAGGCGCTCGCCGGGCTGAATGGCATGGGGCTCGAGATCGGCGGGGATGATTTGGTTCTCGACGGATTGAAGGTCGAGGACGCGGCAGGGACCGATGACGGCGTCCAGCGGCATCTGCTCCATGGTGATGCCGTCGGCAATGAAATGCCGGGGCGCATCCATGTGGGTGGCGGTGTGGGCGGAGAGGTGGAGGTGGGTGAGATTGCACACCGCTCCATCGGCCATGTCGGCGGTTTTGGTGATGTGGCACTCGGGATCTCCGGGCCAGGTGGGCATGCCGTTTCGGAGGGGCACGGTGATGTCGATCCATCGATGGCTGGAGATCATGGTGGCTAGAGTCGGGTCGAGGGTTGGCGAGCGTCCGAGCGGTGCTGCTTCCGCAACTGGACGACCGATTTCGCGGCGGAGTCGGCCGCCTGTTGAAGGTGCTTTTGCATGGCCTCGGCGGCACCGTCGGCGTCGCGGGCTTTGAGACGGTCGAGAATTCGCAGGTGATCGTTCAGCGTGGTGGTATGGATGCCCTGCATGGCGTCGCTGACGGCTTCGCGCACGGTTTGGATGAGCGTTGCCTGACGGGCAATTTCACTCGCAAGTCTCGGGTTTCCACTGGCCTCGGCGATGGCGCTGTGGAGTTGCTGATCCAAATGCCACTGGTGGTCGGGCAGCTTGTTTTTTTTCAGCCGATTGAAGGCCTCTTGAAGGTCATCGATGACTTCCGGCTCCATCCGCGAGGCAGCGAGGCGCGTGGCCTCGACTTCGAGAAGGGTGCGGACGGCGTAGAGATCGCGGATTTGGTCGGGGCCAAAGGGTTGCACCACAGCGCCGCAGTTCCGACGCAGTTCGACCAGTCCAAGGCCGGTCAACTCCAGAAGGGCTTCGCGCACGGGGGTGCGGCTGACGGAAAAGCGCTCCGAGACCCCTGCTTCGGTGAGTCGCTCGCCTCCATTGAGCACACCGCAAAGGCATTCAAGGATGAGACCCTGGGCCACGGCGACCTTGCCGGCGGAGGTGCGGTTGGAGGAAGAAGGAGAGGGCATGAATCACGGATGGTATGCAACAATCGAAGATAAGTTCACGTTCGATTATTGTATACAAAATACAGGTTTACCATGTCTCGTCTCTTTTTTGCTCCTTTTCCGTTGCTGTTCCTGATGGTCCCTGCTGCGGCGAGCGCCGTGGATTTTCAGAAGGACGTTGCGCCGGTTTTGGAGGCCAAGTGCCTTGGGTGTCACACGGCGAACATTGCGAAGGGCGACGTCATTTTGTCCACGGTCGAAGGGATGGCTGAGTATGTGAAGGCGGGTCACGCGGAGAAGAGCTCTCTTTTTCAAGTGGTCGTGCCGGATAGCGAAGGTGCCGACCCGGAGATGCCGAAAAAGGGGGAAGCGTTGTCCAATGACGAGGTGGCCAATCTTCGTGCATGGATTGAGGCGGGCGCGCCGTGGCCTGAGGGTCTTGTTTTGAAAGAAGCTTCGAAGGCGGGCAAGGATTGGTGGGCGTACCGGGAGTTGAAGCTGGCGATTCCGAAGGCGAAACCGGAGTCGAATCCAATCGACGCTTTCGTTGAGCAGGAATTGAGCGAGAGCGGACTGACGATGAATCCTGCGGCGGACGCTCGGACGCTCATCCGGCGGATGAGTTATGACCTCACCGGATTGCCTCCGACGATGGAGGAGGTGGCCAGCTTCGAACGTGCTTTCTCCAAGGATGCGGATGGCAGCGTGGAACGATGGATTGATCGCTTGCTGGCTTCGCCTCAGTATGGAGAACGATGGGGACGCCACTGGCTGGATGTCGTTCGTTTTGGGGAGAGCAATGGCTACGAGCGCAACTTTGTGATCAACTCGCTCTGGCCCTTCCGGGACTATGTGATCGAGTCGATCAATGCCGACAAGCCCTTCGATCAATTCATCCGGGAACATTTGGTGGGAGATGTGATCGGCAAAGGCGATCCGAAGGTGGAGATCGGCAGTGCCTTCCTCGTGGCGGGCCCCTACGATGATGTGGGCAATCAGGACAAGGCGCAGGCGGCACAAATCCGGGCCAACACGCTGGATGAGATCATCAACGCGACGGGCGAGGCTTTTCTCGGCATGACGCTCGGCTGCGCCCGGTGCCACGATCACAAGTTTGATCCGATTCTGCAGCGCGACTACTATGCGATGTATGCGACCTTTGCCGGGGTGCGGCATGGAGAGCGAGTCTTGGCAACGCCAGACACGGTGGCGGCGCACCAAAAGGCCATCACTCCCTTGAACGAGAAGAAGGCGTCCTTGGAGGCGAAGCAAAAGGAGCTCGAATCCGTGGTGCAGAAACGGGCCACGGCGCATGCTGCGGAGTATGCGAAACAATGGGTGCGAGATCCGGTGGATCGCAGCGGCACGGAAGAACGTTTTGAGCCGGTGACGGCGCGCTGGGTGCGACTTGTGTCGGAGGGGGCTGACTCGGCCATCACCAATACGAAGTCGTTTGGCATTGATGAATTTGAAATTTGGACCACCGGCAAGGAACCGCGAAATGTGGCGAGGGAAGGGAAGGCCAGCGGCGCAGCGAGGGTGATCGAGGATTTTCCGAACGCCTACGGTGCCCATCTGGCCATCGATGGAAAGGCGGGGGCCCGTTTTTTGGCGGTCGGGGGCGAGTTGGTGATTGAACTGCCCAAGCCCGAAACGATCGAGAGGGTCCTTTTCTCCAGTGCGCGAGGAGAGCAGAATCCTGAGCATCGGAAATTTGCCTTCGTGGCCGAGTATCGCATCGAGGTCTCCGACGATGGGAAGAGTTGGAAAGCGGTCGCCGACTCCCATGACAGGAAGCCCGCGAACCCGTCGCATCGGGCAAAACGGCTCAAGGATGCGGAGATCACAGCGGAGGAGAGGGCCGTGCTGGCAAAGTTGAACGCCGAGTTGGCACAGGTGAATCGCGAGATCGCGGCGGTTCCTGCGTTGCCGAAAGCATGGGTTGGAACTCGAAACGCGAAGGACGCCAAAGGACCGTTCCACCTGTTCATTGGCGGCAGTCCGCAACGGCCGGGTGCTGAGGTGGTGCCGGCGAGTCTTTCGACTTTGAGCGAGGTGGCGCCGCGCTATGAGTTGCCGCCGGAGACGCAGGAGGAGACGCGCCGCGAGCTGCTGGCGGAGTGGATCACGGATGCGGAAAATCCGCTGACGTGGCGCGTGCTGGCGAACCGGGTTTGGCACCATCACTTTGGTACGGGGATTGTGGATACGCCGAACGATTTTGGATACATGGGCGGGCGGCCGACCCATCCCGAGTTGCTCGACTTTTTGGCCATTCAGCTGAAGCAGAATGGGTTTCACCTCAAGCCGTTGCACAAGCTGATCATGACCTCGAAGGCGTATCGGCAGTCATCGCAGTGGAATGAGGCATCGGCGAACGTCGATGGCGATTCGCGATTGCTGTGGCGTTTTCCACCCCGGCGTCTGTCGGCGGAGGAGATTCGGGACACGATCCTCTCCGTTGCTGAAAAGCTGGATCCAAAGATGGGAGGCCCAGGCTTTCGTCTTTACCACTTCATGCAGGACAATGTGTGTACGTACGAGCCGTTGAATGAGCATGGTCCGGAGACGTATCGGCGGGCAGTGTATCATCAGAATGCACGGGCGTCGGTGGTGGATCTGATGACGGACTTCGACCAACCCGATTGCGCCTTTTCGACCCCGAAGCGTGCCGAGACAACGACGCCTCTGCAGGCGCTGACCCTCTTGAATCACAGCTTCACGATCGACATGGCGGAGGCGTTGGCGGACCGGGTCACGGAGGAGACTGCGGGGAAAGATCTGCATCAGCAGGTGGGGCATGCGTTTCGACTCGCCTACCAACGTGCGCCCACGAGGGAGGAGCAGGCGAAGTCGGTCGCTGTGGTGAGCCAGCACGGCATGCCTGCCTTTTGTCGGGCGCTGCTCAACTCCAGCGAGCTCATCTTCTGTGACTGAGATGCGTGTGGCGGGTTGGGTAGGCTTGAACCTACCGATGCAAATCGGTGGTTTGGCGTGAAAGTCGATTCAAGAACTGGCCATTTCCTGCGTTGAGATGGAATCCATGAAGTTTGCTCTCTTGTTCCTGTGTTTCTCGGTCGTTGCCTTCAAGAGCTTCGCCGCCCCTACCAACGTGGTCCTCTTTGTCGTCGATGACATGGGCTGGATGGATTCGGAGCCGTATGGTTCGCAATACTATGAAACACCGAACATGACGCGGCTGGCGAAGCAGTCGATGCGCTTTACGGATGCGTATGCGGTGCCGCTGTGCTCACCGACGCGCTGCTCGATCCTGTCAGGTCAGCACTCGGCTCGGCATGGCATCACCTCGGCCAGCGGTCATCAGCCGCCAGCTGCAGAGGGTGCTCCGCGCTATCCCGAAAAAGCGTCCCCTGCAGCGAAGTTGATTTACGCGAACAGCAAGAACTTCATTGATCCTGAGATCGTGACGCTGGCGGAGGTACTGCGCGATGCGGGGTATCGGACGGGGCATTTTGGCAAGTGGCACCTTGGTCTGATGGCAGAGAACCGCCCAGACCAGAACGGCTTTGAAACGACCTGGGGTTGCGCGCCGGATCCTGGGCCACCGAGTTATTTTTCGCCGTATGGCGTGTCCGTCGAGGGCCGTCCCACGGGGCAGCATCATGTGGGAAACATCACCGATGGACCGGATGGCGAGTACATCACGGATCGACTGACGGACGAGGCGCTGAAGTTTGTGGAAGCGCACAAGGATGAGCCGTTTTTCCTCAATCTCTGGCAGTATGGCGTGCATGGTCCCTGGGGGCACAAGGAGGCGTACACGGCGGAGTTTGCGAAGAAGACCGATCCGCGCGGGGAGCAGCGGAATCCGATCATGGCGTCGATGCTGAAGAGTGTGGACGAGAGTCTCGGACGCTTGATGGACAAGCTCGATGAGCTGGGGTTGAGCGAGAACACGCTGTTCGTGTTTTACTCCGACAATGGCGGCAATGTGCACAGCAATCGGGAGGACGATCACAAGATTGCCAATCTGCCGGAGAATCATCCGAAGCAGGCTGCCATCCGAGAATGGCGGAAGTGGGCGGGTGGCGAAGGTCCGACGAACAACGCACCCTTGCGTGAGGGCAAGGCGAGGATTTATGAGGGAGGACAACGCGTGCCGCTGATGGTGCGCTGGCCCGGGAAGATCGCGGCAGGCACGACGAGTGATTCGGTGGTGGGCGCGATCGATTTGTATCCCACGGTGCTGGATGCCCTCGATGTGGCTTTGCCTGCGAAACACATCGTGGACGGCATCTCGTTTCTGCCCGTTTTGGAACAAACCGGCGCGATTGAGAGGGAAGCATATTTCACCTGGTTTCCGCACATCATTCCTGCGGTGTCGGTGAGGAAGGGGGAGTGGAAATTGATTCGCCGCTTCGAACCGCATCGCGATTATCCGGAGGTGCGTGAGCTGTACAACCTGACCGACGACCTCAGCGAGACGGACAATTTGGCCGCGACGATGCCGGACAAGGTCGCAGAGCTCGATGCCTTGATCGATGGATTCATCGCCGATACCGGGGCGTTGGCACCGAAGCCGAATCCGGACTACAAGCCGCAGGCGGCCAAGGCTGCGCTCGCTGCCGACGCGGGATTGGTGGCTCGTTCCTGCGTGATGGAACTCACGGATGGAGTCCTGCGGGTCACGGGAGAGAAGGGGAAGAAGAATGCCTTTCTGGGAACGGCCCAGGTGAAATCCCAATCGCCGATGACGCTGAAGATGATGGTCCGCAGTCCGGCTGGTGGTCCGGGCCGGGTGCACTGGAAAACGGCGGAGCAGGAGGATTTTCCTGAGGGCGAGCAACTGGCGTCCTTCGAATTGCCTGCGAGTGAGACATGGAGTGAGGTGGTGGTGGACCTGCCGGTGAAGCAGACGACTTCGACGGTGCGCCTCTACCTGCCAGCTGATCAAGGCCTCGTGGAGATCCGAGCCATCGACTACCTGGACAGCCGGACGCAGAAGTCGATCAAGCGCTGGGACTTCGCGACGAAGTAAGGTCTTGGGTTTTTGTGTGCAACTCCTCGTGGGCGTCGGGTTCATCCCTTGCGTCTCCCCACTCCATGAAATCCGTCGTCCTCTCTTTCTTTGTCACCACGTCAGCGCTATTGGCGCAGAACCTTCCGTCGGGAACGAAAGCGCTCCGAGATGTTGCGTATGTGGCCGATGGTCACGAGCGACAACGGTTGGATTTGTACCTTCCTGAGGTGGGGGGGAAGCCGATGCCATTGCTGATCTGGATCCATGGCGGAGGCTGGCAGGGCGGGAGCAAGAGCGGCTGCCCGTTTTTGAGGCAGGGTTATTTGGAAAAGGGCTACGCGGTGGCCAGCCTCGACTATCGATTGACGGGGGATGCGCCTTTTCCGGCACAGATCGAGGACTGCAAAGCGGCGATCCGTTGGTTGCGAGCTCATGCGGGCGAGTATGGACTCATCCCGGATGCCTTTGGCGTGGGCGGAAGTTCCGCCGGTGGTCACCTTGTGGCACTGGTGGGGACTTCCGGCGGAGTGAAGGAGTTCGATGTCGGTGAGCATCTCGATGTCTCCAGTGCGGTGCAGGCGGTGTACGATCTGTTCGGGCCCACCGACCTTATTCAGTTTGGCCAAACGCCGGGCTACGAATCCCATGCGCGCGCTGACTCGCCCGAGGGCAAGCTGCTCGGCGGGGCCCCCGCAGAACGAGTGGAACAAGCCACTCGCGCCAATCCGATCACGCACATCACTCCCGACGATCCGCCGTACTTCATCGTTCATGGCGACGCGGATCCGACGGTGCCGATCCAGCAGAGTCAGTTGCTGCATGCGGCGCTGGTGAACGCGGGGATTCCTTCTCGTTTCACCACGATCAAGGGAGGCGGGCACGGCAAGGGGTTTCCCGGTGAACCGCTGGCCGCTCTGGCGGCGGAGTTCTTTGATCGGCACTTGAAGGGCAGTCCAGAGAGCGCGTCATGGCCGGTGGCGATGACTTCGGAGATGGATGCAGTGGAGATGCCGGAAGGTGCGGGGCGTCCCAAAGCGGGGAATCGGCCCAAGATCAGTTTTGACGTGGTGCTGAAGCGCGAAGATGCGAACGGTGACGGTCAGGTGAGCCGCGAAGAATTCAAAGGACCTCCGCCTCTGTTCGGGAGATTCGATGCGAACGGGGACGGGGTTTTGACCCGGTCGGAATTCGAAGGAGGCAGGTAGTCAACTGGGTGCGGTTGGCGATTCGAGTTTGAAAGACTCGTTGGGTGGTTGCGTTTTGTATACAATCATGAACCCTGCTCTCAATGACTTCTCCCGCCGCCAATTTCTTGGCAACGTGACCACCGGGCTCATGGGCGTGGGACTGTCGCAATTGATGGGGCGTGAGGTGATGGCGAGCGCTCCGGGGTCGAATTTGGCGAACTGGCAGCCGGGGATGGGGGCGGCGCACTTTGCGCCGAAGGCGAAGCGGGTGTTGCAGATTTTTTGTCCGGGTGCGGCCTCGCATGTGGATCTGTGGGAGCACAAGCCGATGCTCGAAAAGATGGACGGCAAGCCGATGCCGGGAGAGGAGAATCTGGTCTCCTTTCAGGGGAAGAACGGGCCGCTGATGAAGAGTCCGTGGCCGTTCCAACCGGCGGGGGAGAGTGGCAAGATGATCTCGTCCATGCTGCCGCACATGGCGAAGCATGTGGACGACATCGCGTTCTTTCACGGGATGCAGTCGAAGACCAACACGCATGGGCCAGGCTGCGTGTTTGTGAACACGGGCCATCCAACCGAGGGATTCCCGAGTCAGGGCGCATGGATCAGTTATGCGCTGGGGAGCGAGAACGACAACCTGCCGACCTACGTCGCGATTCCTGACATTCGTGGTGAACCACCGAATGGAAAAGCGAACTGGAGCAACGGCTTCCTGCCAGCGAAGCATCAGGCGATCATGATGGCGGCACATCAGCCGATCCGGAACCTCGTTCGCCCGGCGAGTGTGAGTGCCCGGGAGGAGAAGGCGACGCGAGAGTTGCTCGGATTTTTCAATGAACGGCATGCCATGCAACATCCTGCCGAGAGCGATCTGCGGGCGCGGATCAGTGCCTACGAACTGGCGGCGCGGATGCAGTTGTCTGCGCCGGAGGTGAGTGATCTCGATGGCGAACCTGCCCACGTGCACCAGCTGTATGGCACCGACTCGAAGAACAACCTGCTGGCTTCCTATGCCCGCAACTGCATCCTCGCGCGCCGTCTTCTGGAGCGCGGAGTGCGCTATGTGAATCTCTACTGCGCTTCACGTGCCAGTGGCGTGGATGGTCTCTTGAATTGGGACGCGCACAAGACGCTCAAAAACGACTACGAGCGGCATTGCCCCGTGTTTGACCAACCGACGGCGGCGCTGCTGACGGATCTGAAAGCGCGTGGGTTGATGGAGGACACGCTGGTGCTGTGGACCACGGAATTTGGCCGCATGCCCACCCGTCAGGAAGGAACGGCAGGTCGCGATCACAACCCGGATGCCTTTACCCTCTGGATGATGGGAGCCGGCGTGAAAGGAGGGACCAGCTATGGAGCGACGGATGATTTTGGCCGGCGAGCTGAGCAGAATCCGACGACGATCTGGGAGTTTTACAGCACGGTGCTGCATCTCCTCGGACTCGACTACAATCACCTGAGCTGGTACCACAACGGCCTTGATCGCCGCCTAACGGATGTGCATGGACATTTGATCAAGCAGGTGCTGGCGTGAGCGGTGTCAGAGCGGCACGGCCAGACCCTCCGCCTCGGCGAGGCGGCGTTGATTCACGTCGAAGGTCAGAAATTCACGAGCGCCGAGCTCCACGGCGGTGGCGATGTGGAGGATGTCGAAACTGCGATGCCCGCCCTGATAGGTGCGGCTCTTGGAGAGTTGCTCGCCGACGATGAGGACATTGAGGAAGTCGCAGTCGGTGATGAGCAAGTCGCCACTTTGGCAGTGTTCCCCGACCTTGGCGATCATTCGTTCTGCTTCGTGGACCGGAAAGCCGACACTGGGATCCTTGCCATGTCGAAATGCCTGAAAGCGGACACTTTGCCGAAACTCCCATAGCAACAAGCGGGTGACCACAAGGGGCCCGTTCATCTGCGCCCGATACTCGAGTGCGTGGGCTGAGTTGTCCTGATTGCGATAGAGCGCGCAGAGGAACGAAGTGTCGGGATAGGCCTTCAACTGACGTCCCCCAATTCGGCTTCACGCATCTCCCGGACTTCCTCCGCAGAGAAGACACGGTCCCCCCAGGTTTCCTTCATCCACTTTCGATGTGCATCCGCATCGAATTTCGGCGTGGGCTTGGGATGGGGCGTGGTCAGGTGGGCGATGGGTTTGCCGTGCTTGGTGATCTCGATTTCTTCACCATCGGCAAGCCATTTTTCGACCTTGGCGAAGTCGTAGCGGAGGTCTCTTACAGTGAGTGTTTGCATTGTGATGAAATTTTTCATCACAATGGTAGTTTTGTCAACGGGTGGGTCGGCGTGAGGGGCCTCGTGGTCTAGAATTGGAGGTTCCGCCCGGAGGGCTTTCTGATAAGGTGGCTGCATGATGAAGCCCTTTTTGATTCGATTCGTTGTGCTGGTGGCACTGCTGCAGGGTCAGTCAGGTGAAGCGCAGGTGCCAAAGCGTCTGAAGGACTGGCAGGGATGGGCGACGTGGGAGGAGACGAAGCACGATGGCTTGCCGACGCGATTTGATGATCGTTCGAGATTGCTGCCGGTTTGGTTTTCCGCCGTGGACATTCAGGCGGGAGCAGGTGGCGGGAGTTTTGGGTTCACGTTCGAGGGTCGGGACGAGGGCTGGGTGGAGCTGCCGGGGGATGCGCAGTGTTGGCCGCAGGAGGTGACGGTGGATGGGCAGCCAGCAGCTGTCCTCAGTCGTGGGGGGGTGCCCTGTGTCGCGGTGGCGGCAGGGCAGACGGCGGAGGTGAGTGGTTCGTTCCGGTGGACGAAGATGCCGCAGAGCCTACGGATCCCGCCGCAGATGGGAGTGCTGAATTTGAAGCTCAATGGCCAGGCGGTGGACCTGCCGGTGTGGGATGCGAAGGGGCAGCTGTGGCTGCAGCGGACGAGCACGGAGACGGAGGACAAGGATTTCCTCTCGGTGCAGGTCTTTCGCCTCATCATGGATGGCTCGCCGCAGTGGCTGCACACGCAAGTGGAACTCAGTATCGCGGGAAAAAGTCGTGAAGAGGAGCTGGGCCACGTGCTGCCGGATGGGTGGCGACTTTCCTCGGTTGAGGCTTCGCTTCCATGTGCCGTGGATGATGTGGGAAAGCTGAAGGTACAGGTGCGGGCCGGAAAATGGCTGGTGAAAATCGCCGCTTACCGTACGAGCCCAGCGCAGACGGTGGCCTATGCGAGCGATGCCAAGCCGCTGGTGGAGGCGGAATTGGTGGGGCTGCAAAACGAACCGGGCTTCCGCTTGATCGAGATCGTGGGCATCCCGGCCGTGGATGTGGCGCAGACGACCTATCCTCAGGAGTGGCGTCAGTTTCCGGTGCATCAGTGGCCGACGGGGCAGCCGTTTCAGCTGGATGAAAAAATGCGTGGCATGGGTGCGAAGAAGCCGCCGGGCGTCACGATCAAACGCAGCTTCTGGCTGGATGAAGACGGGAAGAACCTGACCTATCAGGATGAACTGCAGGGCAGTGGCCAGCGGACTTGGCGACTGGATGCAGCGGCGGGGCACAAGCTCGGGGCGGTCAAAATGGGTGGCGAGGGCCAGCTCATCACAAAGAATCCCGCGACGGGTGCCGAGGGTGTGGAGGTGCGGGACCGGGAGCTGACGCTGCAAGCGGTGGGTCGGCTGGAGCGCCGTGGGGAACTCGCGGCGACGGGCTGGCAGCATGACGCCGAGTCGCTGGAGGCGACGATGAACCTGCCGCCGGGTTGGCGGCTCTTGGCGGTGTTCGGAGTGGACTGGAGCCGTGGCGACTGGTTGACGACATGGTCGCTGTTTGACGTGTTCATGCTGTTGATTCTGACCTTGGCGATCTGGCGGATCTGGGGCTGGAAGACAGCGATGGTAGGTGTGGCGGGATTCTTGGTGGCTTATCACGAACCGGGCGCGCCGCGTCTGACGGGCGTGATTCTCATCGCGGTCTTGGCGGTGGCCAAGAGGTTGCCGGGAGCGGCGGGGCAGCCGATTTTGAACTATTTGAAACTGGGAGCGCTGGTACTGTTTGGGCTGAATGCGGCACCGTTTGTGATTCAGCAAATGCAGCAGGCGGTAAATCCTCAGTTGGAGCCGTATCGGGCGACGTGGCAGTCGAGTGCGCCCCGATCAGATCTGGTCGCCGCGACTCTCAATGTGAGGCAGGAGGTGGGCGAGGCACTGGCAAGTGTCGCGAATGCGCCAGCCGATCGCGCTTACAAGCCGGAGAAGACGAATCTGAAGTACGATACAAAGGCGAAAATCCAGACGGGGCCGGCGGTGCCGCAGTGGCGGTGGCGGGAGGTGAGTTTTGGCTGGCGCGGGCCGGTCTCGGCGAATGAAAAGATCTCGCTGTGGCTAATCCCGTGTGGGGTGGAAAGGCTGATCACGCTGCTGCGGGTGGGCCTGATGGGGTGGTTGGTGTGGCTGCTGCTGGGGAGAGGGAAGGCGCTGCCGTCCCTGCCGAAGATCGTGTCGAGCGCACCGACGGCGACGGCTCTGCTGGCGCTGCTCCTTATCGGGGTCGGAACCACATCGGCTGCCGCGCAGTTTCCGTCTGCTGAGATGCTGGAGCAGCTGAAGGAGCGGGTTTTGGCCGACCGGAAGGATCTGCCACAACGGGCGGAAATTCCGCAGGTGAACCTGAAACTCCAAGGACGTCAGCTGGAGATGGAGGTGGAGATTCATGCGACCGAACTGGTGGCGGTGCCACTGCCGGGGAAGTTGCCTTCGTGGAGCCCAATGAGCGTGGGAGAGGGGGTGGTCACGCTGCGGCACGATGGCTACGTTTGGGTGTTGGCAGCGCCGGGGGTCAGCACGGTGCGGGTGATGGGCATGATCCCGCCGGGAGCGGAGTGGCAGTGGAGCTTTCTGCTGAAGCCGCGGCAAGTGAGCATTGCGGCGGTGGGATGGACGGTGACAGGGGTGAAGGCCAATGGGGTGCCGGAGGATCAGGTGTTCTTTGTGGAGCAGAATCGCAGCGCCAGTGCCGAGGCGGCCTACGACCAGAAGGACTTCTACCCGGTGGTACGGATCGAGCGTGAACTGGAGCTGGGTCTGGAGTGGCAGGTGCGGACGACGGTGAGGCGGCTGTCGCCGATCGGGAAAGCGATCTCGCTGAGCCTGCCGCTGCTGCCGGGTGAACGGGTGATGAGTGCGGGCATGACGACGGAGAACGGCCGCATTGAGGTGCGATTTGGTGCAGGTGATTCCGAGGTAAAATGGGAGAGTCAAATCGAGCCGGTGGAGCGGCTCGAACTGAAGGCGGAAAAAAGCGACGGCTGGGCGGAGCGCTGGTCGCTGATTACGTCGCCGATTTGGAATGTGAATCCGGAGGGCGTGGCGCCGGTGTATGAGACGGAGAAGGCGCAGCTGACGCCGGTTTGGACACCGTGGCCGGGGGAGGTGGGGACGCTAGAGATTTCCCGACCGGAGGCGGTGCAGGGTGCCACCACGACCGTCCATCGGGCGCGGCACACGACGCGGCTGGGGGATCGCCAGCACACGACGAGTCTGGAGCTGCAAGTGCAGGCGAGTCTGGGGGAGGACTTTCGCGTGGAATTGCCGGCGGATGCCGAGGTGACGACTTTGCGTGTGCGTGGGCAGGAACTGCCGGTGCGGCGGGATGGTGCAGCGGTGGTGGTGCAGCTGCGGCCAGGAGATCAGCAGCTCGACCTGAGCTGGAAGACGCCGTCAACGCTGAGGCTGAGTACCCGCACGGATGTCGTGGCACTGCCGGTGCAGGCCTCCAACATCACGACGTCGGTGGAGATGCCCTCCTCGCGCTGGCTGCTGTGGGCGGACGGTCCGCGCCGTGGTCCAGCGGTGCGATTTTGGAGCCTGTTGATCGCGGCGGTGCTGTTCGGCATGGTGCTGGCGCGGATCCCACGGTCGCCGCTGCGGGCGTACGAATGGGCGCTGCTGATGCTCGGCTTCATGCAACTGCCTCTCTTCATCGGCGGCGCGGTGGTGATTTGGTTCTTTGCGCTAGCTTGGCGTGGGTCGTTGTCGGCCGGGAAATCCTGGGTGGCCGCGTTCAATCTGCTGCAGATCGCGCTGGCGCTGGCATCAGTGGTGGCGCTGCTGTGCATGCTGGCGGTGGTGCATCAGGGGCTGTTGGGTCGGCCGGAGATGTTTGTGGCGGGTTATGGATCGACGACGGACAACCTGCAGTGGTTTCAGGACCGGACGACGGACACCCACCTGCCGCAGCCGACGATTTTTTCCGTTTCAATCTGGGTCTACCGGGTGCTCATGCTGGCGTGGGCACTGTGGCTCGCACGCAGTGTGCTGCGTTGGATTCCCTGGGCCTATCAGCAGCTGGCGGCAGGTGGCCTGTGGCGGCGGTCGGAAAAATCGGTTGGGCCTCCGCCGCTGCCGTGAGGTGAGCGTTAGGCGGCCGACCACCAGGCATCGAGATCGGCGACCATGGTCTCCAATTCAGCGAGACCGTAGCTGATCTTTTTGAAGAACGACGGATTGTGCCGGACGACGATGAACCGTGAGTGCTGGGACCAGAGTTCACGGAGCCGGGAGTCGAGCCGGACAGCCTCGTCGAGTGATTCGTTGCGGATGGGATTGCCGCCCTCAATGTCCATGCCACCGACGGCAGCGCTTTCAAAAAAGATGACGCCGTCGTAGCGGGCCAGTTCTTTTTCCAATGTAGTGTTGAGGTTGTCGAAAAACGCCTCGGAGGTCTCTGAGCTGTAGGCTGCACCGTCCACCGTGCCTCTGTCGCAAAGCAGAATGCGGTCCGGATACCGTGCCGACTGCACATCCTCGAGGTTGCGCTGCACATGGAAGATGGCTTGCTGGGCCGCATGCACTGCTGAGGGCTCGGTGTAACGGGGAAAGC